>JAIRUL010000223.1 GCA_031254445.1 Chitinispirillales bacterium | reverse complement strand
CGCCCAAGACCTCTATCCCGTCCTTGGGTATGAGCCAAAGCAGTATGGGGAGCGTTGCGAGCGCCATGGTGATGCCGGCGCCGAAGGTGCCGATATTGAGGGCCGCCTGCGGGTTTGCGCCCTCTTTGGTACGGACTAGGAAGGTGCCGAGGATGGAGAAGATGATGCCGACGCCGGCGAGGAAGAGGGGCAGGATGACGAGCACTAATTGATCCGTCACCGCGCCGAGAATCATTGTGCCGAATATCGCGCCCACATAGGACTCGAAGAGGTCGGCGCCCATGCCGGCCACGTCGCCCACGTTGTCGCCCACGTTGTCGGCGATGGTCGCGGGGTTGCGGGGGTCGTCTTCGGGGATGCCCGCCTCGACCTTGCCCACGAGGTCCGCGCCGACGTCCGCCGCCTTAGTGTATATGCCGCCGCCAACGCGCGCAAAGAGCGATATCGAGGAGGCGCCCATCGCAAAGCCGTTGAGAATCGGGAGTATGGTCAATTTAAGGGTGCCCGCCGCATCGTCGGAGCCGCCGAAAGCGTGCCAAGTCACGAGGAACAGGGAGGAGACGCCGAGCACGCCGATGCCCACGACGCACATGCCCATGACCGAACCGCCGGCAAACGCCACGCCGAGCGCCTGAGAGAGCCCCTTGCGGGCGCTGTTCGTGGTGCGCATATTGGCCGCGGTCGCCACGCGCATCCCGAAAAACCCGGCGACAACGGAGCAAAGCGCGCCGAAAATAAAGGCGGCCCCCGCCCAGCGGACGTTGCCCTCGTTCACAACCGTAAGCAGCACCGCCACGGAGACGGAGAATATCGCCAGCACCTTGTACTGGCGCATCAGGTAAGCCATTGCGCCCTCGCGGATGGCCGCCCCGATCTCTTTCATCTTGTCTGTGCCCGGGTCTTGCTTATTGATCCAAGCCGTCTTCCAAAACGCAAACAGCAAAGCAATCACGCCGGCGCCCATCGACGCATACAGCAGATTCAAATCCATACAGCCTCCTTAAAGGTGGTTTGGTTTAGAAATGGATGTTACTGTCACTAATGCCAAAAAATAAAAGATAAATAATATAATTTATGCGCAGGCGGGGTTATGCAAATTTATTGCATTAATTTTTTGGTAGGTTATGGCATGGCAAACCGGGCGCGGGCGAATATATGTTATTGGTAGGATATGCTTTGGGCGTTGCGCCGCAGCCGGCGTTCGTCAAAAAAAAGGCGGGCGCAGAGGCCCGCCTATACAGCGCCATAAATCATTAAAACGCCCTTATTTAAGAGCTTCGCTCTCCGCCGCCGTGTAGAATTCCGCCTCCACAGGGACGTTCAGGTTGTCTTTGGTCACCAAAATGGGGTCTAACAAGTACGTCTTGACGACTTTCTTCCCCGTGTCCCCAAGCTTTTCCAAGGGGCCGGACGCCAAAATCGCGCCGGGGATATCCGGCGTTTGGCCTTTCAGGATTTGGTCGGCTAAGATGATAGCCGCCTCGGCGAGCTTGGAGGTGTTTTTGAAGATCGTGCTGAGCTGGTCGCCGCTCTTTATGAAGAGGGACGACTCGAACTCGGCGTCTTGCCCGCAGACAAGCGGCAGCTTTGCGCTGTACTTGGCGTTGGCCTTGCAAACCTCTATGATTTTGCGGGCGATGTGGTCGTTCGGGGCAAGCACCGCGTCTAAGGTAACGTTCTTCGCTTCGGCCTTGAGCAAAGCCGCCATCCGCTCTTTGGCTATATCGCCATCCCAGCCGGCCGTAGCGAGCTTGGAGAAGTTGTCCCTGTCGGCGGACGTCTCCGCGTAAGGCCCTATGACCTTGAGCGCGCCCTTCTCGATGTAGGGGTTCAGCACGCTCATCGCGCCGTCGTAGAAAGCGAACGCGTTGGCGTCGGTCATGGAACCGGCGAAGAGGGCGATGAGCTTGGGCGCTTTGGCAGTCGCTTCGTCAAGGCTCAGCGCCTCGGCGAGGCTCTGCCCTTGGAGCACGCCAACTTTGCTGTTGTTGAACGTGATGTAGTAGTCGTAGTCCGCCGAGCCCAAAATCAACCGATCGTAGGCGATGACCGCGACCTTTTTCTGCGCGGCCTCGGCGATTACCGGAACAATGCTCTCGTCGATGTTGCCCACGACAAGGAGCTTGGACTCCAAAGTCAAAAAGCTTTGGATCTGCCGGTTCTGGATCGACTGGTCGCCGTCGGCAAATTGCACCTCCGTGCGGTACCCGCGCTTCTCGGCCTCGGACTTTAGCGTAGCGCCGTCCTTTATCCAGCGCGTAACGTGCGTCTCCGGGATGGCAATCCCGATGAGCGCGCCGCTCGAAGAAGAAGAGCCGGACTTGTTGCAGCCAAAACCGGCCAAGAGCGCGGCAGCGATTGCCGCGGTAGAGAGGACTGCGATGGACCTTTTCATAAAGTGTCTCCGCCTTTTGTTTGATAGAGTGATATAATGTTATATTTATTAAAATTGCCGAAATTAGCGCCTATCAATACTGACTATTCATATCTGTATTACCGCAATCTATCGCTGAAATCGGCCGGCGGCCGATACCAGCTTAATTACCTATGATTAATATATGCAAATTGCCGCCTCGCTCCGCACAAAGTCAATACAAAATCCATACCTGACCGACACATAAAAATTAATATAATATATCCGCGCGGAAAAAACACAATTTTTTTTGCGCCGCGCCGTATTTCACCTTTCGCCCTCCGCCTCCTCCGACTCCGACACCGCCGGGGCGAACGCGTCCCCCGTCTCCGCCGCCGCCCCGCCTTTCGCGGCGGCCTTAGGGATCCATAGGCTGTTGCCCGGCTGCAGGGCGTAGAAATTCACGCCGCGGTTGTACTTCTTTAAGAGCCACATCGGTATCTGCGCGCCGCTGCATATCCGCCACAAATTGTCGCCGGGTTTCACCTTGCGCTGCTCGAAATCGGTCACGTCGTAGCGCGCGAAGAAATCCTCCTCTATCGCCATGTGGTACTGCAAGCGGTTCACCTCGAACTTCTTGATGTTGGTCGAGGAGCTTATGGGGATCGACACGAAAGCGCCAAGTTGGGGCGTGCCGCCGTCCGGGATGTTGTTGGCGCGGCGGATGTCGGCCGTGTACACGCGCATCCACTCCGCGAAGTGGCCGATGGTCTCGTCCACCGAAACGCGCACGCGCACGCTGGAGCCGCCGGTGGCGACGGTCATGCCGAGGTCGTAGGCGTCGGCGTCGAAACGGGTGTCGGGGGCGGGCTTGACGCCCGGATCGATCTTCGCCGTTTTCGCCGTTTCGGTAGGCGCAGGAATCGATGCCGAAAGCGCCGGTTCCGTAACCGCCTTTGGCTTGGCGGTGTCGGCTAGCATGGCTTTAGCCTTTGCGGTATCAATGGCAACCGCTTTGGGTTTAGCGGTGTCAGCAACGGCAACCTTTTTAACTTTAGCGGTATCAACGGAGGCTGCCTTAGCTTTGGCGGTATCAATAACGACAGCTTTAGCCTTGGCGGTATCAACGGAAACAGCCTTAGCCTTTGCGGTGTCAGCAACGGCAACCTTTTTAACTTTAATTGTATCAACGGAGGCGGCCTTAGTTTTTGCTGTATCAACGGCAACCGTTTTTGGTTTAGCGGTATCAACAACAGCAACCTTTTTAACCTTAGCGGTATCAACTGAAACGGCCTTAGCCTTAGCCGTATCGACGGAGGCGGCCTTAGCCTTTGCAGTATCAACGGCAGCAGCTTTGGCCTTAGCGGTATCAGCAACGGCAACCGCTTTAGGCTTCGCCGCAACCGTTGGCCCCGTTGACCCCGGCCCCGTAGGTATCCTCAGCACCTGGCCCACGTATATTTTGCTCGAATTCGTGATATTGTTCGCTTCGGCTAGGTCGTTCA
>JAIRUL010000200.1 GCA_031254445.1 Chitinispirillales bacterium | reverse complement strand
CCTGGAGAGGGAGCGGAGCTTGTGTTTGTTAAACAAAACCGTCGTTTAGAGATACGAACCCCGGAAGAATCTTGGAATATGCCGTGCGGTCCAGGTTATGTAGCGGTGGCAAGTATCGATACGGATATCTTGAAAGGTTTTCGCAAACGCGTGATGCCCAACTATGCGGTAGGCACAGCATCGAGCTGTTTTGATTGCGACTCAATAGAGATTAGAAGAATGCAAGGGGCACCGCGTGTGATACCGTCAGATATCAAACTAAATTTGGCTCTATGGCCAGAACTTCAGAAAGAAGAGGCATTGCGATTTAGCGGCCAAGTTATTGACGCATATCTGACGGCATCGGTTACATGCGAACCGGGGTTCGACAGCACATACACAGTCAAATTCCGCGCCAAGATAACCGGGGAGTGTGATTGCGACTTCTTAAACAAACGCAAAAAGAACCGCTGAGAGGATAGTATGAAACCGTTCAAAATTTGACATAAATCTCCGTCAGGAGGATTTTTTTGTGGAAATTCTTAAAGAAAGAGCTACACTATGAGTTGGACAAAAATCACGCTGTTGTTTTTTATCGCCGCAATCCTCCTACTAGGAACCTTGCTTCACACTAGAAAAATATGGTTCGTATATCCTAATAAAGGCGTCTACGCCGTTGACGGATTGGACGTTTCGCATCACCAAGGCATAATTGATTGGGAAAATGTTGACGCAAAGTATCGATTCGTTTTTGTAAAGGCGACCGAAGCGGTAACGTTTGTTGACAGTAAGTTCTATGAGAATGCGAAAAGCGTAAAAAGTACCGGCAGGATATTAGGGGCGTACCATTTTTTTCATTTTAATTACGGCGGGGCGGAGCAGGCGGATAATTTCATCAACACCGCGGGGGATATTATTGATTTGCCGCCGGTAGTCGATTTTGAGTATACCGGAAGCCTAAATGAACCGGATAAGGATAGAATCGCAGAAGAATTAAGGATATGCGTTAGTAGGCTTGAGGAACATTACAAGCATAAAGCAATAATCTATACTACGAAAGACGCTTATAAGCAGATTGTAAAGGATAATTTTGATAATCCGCTGTGGTATCGTTCCATCGTATTGCCAATAAGCAGAAATGTGGATAACGCAATATTTTGGCAATACCACAATAGCGCGATGGTGCGGGGAGTGGGCACGAGGGCTGATTTGAATGTATTTAAGGGGGATATTGCGGAATTGAAAGAACTAATTATGGGTATAAACCCGCCGTACCCAAAATCGCCCTATCTATCGGCGCCATAATGTATATTTGTATGAGTATCGTTTTTACCGGCAACCAAAACACAAACCACGGCAAAACAGAGGGATATCGCGCATGATTGATATTCAGCAGATACGTGACAACCCCGCCGGCGTCGCCGCCGCGTCGCTGCGCAAGAAGGCCCCTATAGACATCGACGCCGTCTGCGGGCTCGACTCGCAGTGGCGGGAGCTGCTCAAGGAGGTGCAGGGGCTTGAGGGCGCGCGCAACAGCGGCTCGGCGGAGGTCGCGCGGATAAAAAAGGAGAAGGGGGACGCGTCGGCGCTCATCGCCGAGACGAAGCGGGTTTCGGATTCCATAAAGGAGCTGAAGGAACGGTGCGACGAATTAGAGCGGCGGAGAAACGAGCTCATGTCGCACATCCCGAACGCGCCGCACGGGTCGGTTCCGCGCGGGGAAGGCGCGCAGGACAACGTCGCCGTCTCCGAGTGGGGGGAGGCGCCTTCCTTTGATTTTAAGCCGAAGGATCACATCGAGCTTGGCGCCGCCCTCGGCATCATCGACTTTCCGCGCGGGGCGAAGGTCGCGGGGGCTGGGTTTCCGGCGCTTCGGGGGGCGGGGGCGCTGCTTGAGCGGGCGCTCATCAATTTTTTCTTGGACACGCACACGCGGCGGCACGGCTACACCGAGGTCTTCCCGCCGTTCCTTGTCAACCGCGAGAGCCTATTTGGCGTGGGGCAGCTCCCCAAGTTCGGCGATCAGATGTACCATATCGGCGAGGACGATTTGTACTGCATCCCCACGGCGGAGGTGCCGATAACGAACCTCCACCGCGACGAGGTAATCGACGCGTCGCGGCTGCCGATAAGCTACTGCGCGTACAGCGCGTGCTTTAGGCGCGAGGCGGGGTCTTACGGCAAGGACACGAAAGGGTATCTGCGCGTCCACCAGTTCAACAAGGTGGAGCTTGTCAAGTTCGTGGAGCCTGAACGCTCCTACGAGGAGCACGAGAGGTTGCGCGCCGACGCGGAGCATATCTTGCGGGCGCTCAACCTAAAGCATAGGGTGCTTCTGCTTTGCGACGGCGACCTCTCGTTTTCCGCGGCGAAGTGCTACGACCTCGAGGCGTGGGCGGCGGCGGAGGGCAAGTACCTTGAGGTGTCGTCGTGCAGCAATTTCGAAGACTTTCAGGCGCGCCGCGCGAACATCCGCTATAAGCCGAAAGGCGGCGGCGACAAGCCGCGCTACCTGCACACGCTGAACGGCAGCGGGCTGGCGACGGCGCGGATCATCGTGGCGATATTGGAGAATTACCAGACGGCTACGGGGGCGGTGTCCGTGCCGGAGGTTTTGCGGCCGTACATGGGGGGGATGGAGGAGATAACTGCGGGGTGACGCCTCTGCGGTTTTTGCCATTCTAAAAATTGACGCTAACGGAACGGGGCTTTTCGGCATGCCGGGGATGCGCAAAAAAATTTTGTGGGTTGACGACGAGATCGAATTCTTGCGGTCGCACGTAATGTTTTTGGAGACGCGCGGCTACAGCGTCACCACCGCGTCTAACGGCGACGAGGCGGTGCGCTTAGTTGGAGAGGACGATTTAGGCTACGACATTGTGCTATTAGACAAGCAGATGCCGGTCAAGAGCGGCAATGCCACCTTAGACGAGATAAAGGCGTGCCGGCCCGATTTGCCTATTGTGATGCTGACCGGATACCAGCACAACGCCGACATCGCCGCAGGGAAGCGGTACGACGCCTGCCTCACAAAGCCTGTCGATCCAAACAAGCTCCTTGCCACCTGCCAGCGGGTTTTAGACGCGAAACTAAGCGCCTCCCGCAAGCTCGCCGACAAGTACCTGCGCAGCTACACCGAAAACCAGACGCGCGCGAGCGGCCAGCTTAGCGCCTCCGACTGGATGAGCCTCTACCACACCTTGGCAAAGTGGGACGTTGAGATTGACGGGGTGGGCGGCGAGGGCATGCGCCAGACGCACACGGGGCTGAAGTCGGACTGCGGCAAAACGTTTTGCGGCTTTGTGGCCGAGAATTACACCGAGTGGATAAGGGGGCGGCACAACCGCCCGCCGATGCAAGTTGACGTTGTGAGGAAAGTGATCGCGCCGGAGCTGCGCGAGGGGCGCGGCGTGCTGATGGCAGTGCTCAACGGGATGCGCTTAGACCAGTTTTTGGGGATAGAGCGGGAGCTTAGGCGGAATTTTTCGGTGAGCGGGATGAAACTCATGTCGCTCCTGCCGTCGACGGCCGATTTTTGCGTGGCGGCGCTCGCCTCGGGCTTCTACCCCGACGAGGCGGCGGAGGCGGAGCCTACGGTATTTGGCCAGGGCGAGGCCGACCCTATCGTTATGAAGCGGCTGATGCGCCGGGGGCTTGAGCGCGCCGGAGCCGATAAAGCGAAGGCTTTCTACGCGAGCGCCGACGGCGTAAACGGCCGGCGGCACGTGAGGTCGGCTATCAACGCGATGAAGAAAGGGCCTGCGTTTGGGGTCGTTACCGTTGACATAATAAGAAAGCTCTGCGGCGGCTGCGCAGCGGACACGAAGCCAAGCGACCCGCCCGCGATAGACGAGGCCGCGTTCCGCAGGCAAGTAGATTCGTGGTTTGCTAACTCTACGACGCTTAGCATGATGAAAGAGGCCTGCGGCGATTCCTGCACGGTGGTGCTCACCTCCGGCCACGGCCACGTCTTTTGCCGGCGGCCAAGCGAGATATATGAAACCCGGCAAACCGACCTAAGCCGGCGGAGCCTCTTTAGCGACCGCGTGTCGGTTGACGAACGCGAGGTATTCTTGCTTCAGGAACTCTCGCACTTTAGGCTGCCGCCAAATGAATTTGGCGCGATGTGCCTGATGGCGCGCGAGGATTTTTACTTTGCGCTTCACACAAAGGGCGACAACATCCATAAACCATGCGCGAGCAGCTTTCAAAACGGCGGCATATCGCCCGAAGAGATGATATTGCCGCTCTACGTATGCCGCCCGCTTGCAGGCGTAGCGCGGTAGCGAGGACAGCCTATTATGATAACAAAAGTCATGAAAATCCTGCGCGAACGGACATCGTCAGCGGAAGAAACGCGCGCGCTAGGCGCAAGGCTGGCCAAAATCGCCCGCCCGGGAGACGTCTTTTCTCTCGACGGCGGCCTCGGCAGCGGCAAAACCGAGTTCGCGCGAGGCTTCGTAGAGGCGCTGGCCGGAGAAATCCCGGTACGCAGCCCGACCTTTTCCATTGTCAATACCTACCAAACGCCAAAATTCCCCGTATACCATTTCGATTTCTACCGGATAGAGGACAAACGGGAATTTCTGTCGATAGGGCTTGACGAATACATAACCGGCGACGGCGTATGCCTTATAGAGTGGGGCTCAATGTTCCCCGATGCCCTGCCTGAAACCACAAAGCACATCCGCTTCACGGAAACGGGGGAAACGAAGCGCACGATAGAAGCGCTATTTCTATTTTGACGCACTTGTTCCCGATGCCTCCTATGAACGCGCGGGGCGGCAACCGCACTATATTCAATTAATCTTCCCGTTAATAACTTTCTCATACAATATTTCTTCCAAGTTCCTTCTTCCGTCGATTATCGGCACTATAACCATTCTGCTGTTTTCAACCCTATAGCACACTATCCAAGGGTTTACGGAGATTTGATAAATATGGCTTATGCCCCATTC
>JAIRUL010000180.1 GCA_031254445.1 Chitinispirillales bacterium | reverse complement strand
GGAGTTGTAAACCATCGGGAAGAACACCTCGCTCACAACATCCCCGTAAGCGATGAACGACGCTTCCGAGATGCCAGCCGAGATGAAGGCGTCGGCTTCGCCGCTCGCGAGCGCCTCGTAGGCCTCGGGGAAGCCGCTCACGAAAACCGGGTCGAATGGCATTTCCGCAACCGCGTTGACGGCGGCGAACGCCGCGGAATTTTTCAGAAAGGCGAAGCGCGGCGGGCGCGAACCGGCGATTTTGGAAATCGGCGGCGCGCCCGATATGCGGAAGAGCGCAAGCGCCCGCACCGCAATGGCGTCCGTCATTAAATATGAGGCCCGCCGCTCTTCGGTGGCCATCAAATCGCCGGTAAAGTCAATCTCCCTCCGCTCAAGGCCGCCTATCATATCGCTCCAAGCGTAGAGCGCGGGATTGAAGCTTATCTGGAATAGGCCCGTCAGCCATTCGCAAAACAGGGCGGAAAAACCCCTAACCCCGCCGTTGTTTTCCGCGTCAAGAAACGCTTCGGAATTTGGGGGCATGCCGTAAACAAAAGAGCTGCGCTTTTTTTGCAACGCCTCGATATCGGCAATCTCCTCAACCGTAACGCCGGGAATATCCCGAAACGACGCGAACGGCGATTCTGCGCCAATGCCAATGGGTTCAGGCGGGCGCGGGCGCTGCGCTTTGCCGCAACATAAAAAAAGAGCGGCGGAGATGGCCGCGATCGTCAATGCCGCTGTAATCGTTTTGACTTGCATACAATATGCCTTTTTCATAGCTCGTTGCTAACTGTCAATTAATAGCTATCAACTATCAAAATCAAAGTCAAATTCTTTGCTCCTTAGACTTATCCCTAACCCAGCGTTGAACAACTACGTCTAAACCGGCTACGCTGAACGGCTTGGGGAGGAACGCGTCGAAGCCGTTGTTCAGGAACATTTCTTCGTTTCCGGCTACGGCGTTGGCTGTGAGCGCGATTATGGGCATTTTCTTCGCGTACTCCGTGGCCATTGCGCGGATTGCCGCCGCCGCTTCAATGCCGTCCATGCCGGGCATCATGTGATCCATAAACACGGCGTCGTAGAGCGGGGCTGCGGCGGATATGCGGTCAACGGCGTCTTGCCCGCTCGTTACGCAGTCCACGCGCATTTTGTACTTGCGCAACATGCCGGCGGCCACGTCTAAGTTCGTCGGGAAATCGTCTACTACTAGCACCCGCGCGTAGCTCAAATCGGCGCGCGTTAATTTTCTGCGTTCCACCATCTTGTTGTCCGAATAGCTGAAACTGCGGAGGCGCTCTACCGTTTCTTTGCTGATGGAGTCGCTGCTAACGAACCCCTGCCGGATTCGCACACGGAACGTTGTCCCTATGCCGTACTCGCTCTCTACCGAAATCTCCCCATCCATCAGCTCTATAAACTTTTTGGTGATGCTAAGCCCTAGGCCCGTCCCCTCGATTTCGCGGTTTGCGCGGGTGTCAACCTGATTGTAATCGGTAAAGAGCTTCACCATATCTTCCTTGCGGATGCCTATGCCGGTGTCGCTTATGTAGAAAGATAGCCATACCGTATCGTCTTCGCGCCGGCTGTCAACGCTTAAAGTGACGCTGCCTTCTTTGGTGTATTTGAAAGCGTTGCTTAAAAGATTGTTGAATATCTGTTTTACGCGGAGGTCGTCGCCGTATAGAGTGCGCGGCATATCGTCGCTAATATACAGGTCGAATATTATGGGCTTATTCTCGATGCGTATTATGTTGAGCGTGATAATGTCGTTTAAAAGGCTTGGCACATCGTACCGCACCGGCACTAACTCTATTTTACCGGCCTCAATTTTAGACATAGCCACCTCGTCGTTTATCATCCCTGTCAAGGTGCCGCCGGCCGTGTTTATTTTTTCCAGCGTTTCTTTTATATTATCGGGGACGCCCATTTCTTCCATCATAAGGCCCGTAAGCCCGACGATTACGTTCATGGGCGTCCGCATTTCGTGGCTCATGTTGGCGATAAAGCGGCTCTTTGCCTCGGAGGCGTTCTTCGCCTCCTCCTCAATGGCCTTCCTTTGGGTTATCTCCCGCGACATGCCCACAAGCCCAGTTACCTTGCCGTTTTGAATAAGCGGCGATTTTATTGTCTCGAAAAGGAGGCGTTTCCCGTCAAAAGACGGTATGATTTCCTCAACGGTAATCGATTGCCTGCTGTCGAATACCCAGTTGTCAATGGCCATATACTGCGCCGCGAAATCTATGGGCACCCCTATAGCCGACGGCGTTTTACCGAGGATATCCGGCTTGCTCAGATTAAAATGTTTTTCTAAGCTTGCGTTTAATTCGGTAAAGCGCGAATATAGATCCATGCGGAAGATTAAGTCCGGCGTGGCGTCAAAGATGGCCGTAATGGTGGAGGTCTGATCCGCCACTAATTTGGCAAGCCGCCTCCGCTCGCTGCGGTTGCGGTAAAATAGGGCTAGTATCAAAACGAGTATGGCTAACGATAAGGCGGTCGCCCCGATAAGCCACGGCCGCTGCGCTTCCGCCAGCTTTCTTTCATAGTCAAACACGCGGTTCGTCCAGTACTTGTTGAATTTATCGATCGCAACGTACTTTTGAGCCTTGCGGATAATCGATGCCAATTGCTCTTCGCCGAGGTTAAAGCCAAAATAGGCCTCCTCCAGCATATTGAATTGGATGTTTATCATAAACCCGGGCTTTTCGAAGTAATTCATCATTGTTATGAGCGCGTTCTCAGACGCCATAACCAGATCGACCTCGCCCCGGTCGAGCGCCATCATCGCATCGATAATCGAATTGTAATATATTAAGTTTGAGCTGTTCGGAAACCACATTTTGTACATCTCCTCGTATGCCGTGCCCTTGCTTACGCCAATACGGGCGCGCACAACTTGAGCCATCTCCAAAAAAGGGTGGTCGATTTTTGATATGAGCGCGTAGTGCGACGTATAGTGGCGATCGGACCATAAGTATTTATCTTTACGCTCCGGCGTCATCAGCATTGCCGAAAGAAAAGCGGCTTCGCCGGTATTAACCATTTCAAGTATTTGGTAAAACGGCGTGTTTCTGTCCGTCACGATATCAAACTCTATGCCTGTCAACAAATTAATCTCTTTTAATATATCCGGCACTACGCCTTCAAACTCCCCGCTCTTCTCATTGAAAAAGCTGACAGGGTAATAATCGTGCTCAAGCCCAACCGGCACTTTCTCGCCGCGGCTTGCCAGCCCGGCTATATACGCTTTTTCAGCGTCGGTGTAGGAGCCGCTCAGTTCATATTTGGCGTACTCGTACCTGCCTTTCCGGTACAGCTCGTACAGCTTGTCTATTCCTCCCGCCTCGATATATTTGTTTACAACCGATATAATCGGCCTAAGATCTGGGCATCCGGTGGTCAAAGATACCGGGGTGTAAACGAACGAGAAAAACTCCTTGGAATGAACCAATGGATACCCTTCAAACCCGACAGACATCACAGCGTCGGTGACAAAAGCGTCTATCCTGCCGGAGGAGAGGTTTTCGACGATTTCCGGTATGGTGAATAGGTTCACGGTTTCAAATTTGAGCGATGGATATGCGTTTATTATAGATTGGGCGGTTATCGTTCCTCCGTAGAATCCGAGCCTTAACCCAAATACGTCGTCTTCCGTCTGAAACCGCCCGTTGCTCCCGTACGTAAAAATCTTGAGCGAACGTTCGGCAATGGAGTGGGTCATAAAGTATCTCTTCATGCGTTCCGGCGTCGCGGTCATGTCGCTTGCAAAATCAAGCGTCATGCTGTCGATCCCGCTCTTTTCATCATCCCAGCCAAGCTCTTTTTGGATAAAGGGGATGCCGAACAGTTCCGACAAATGCTTGCTAAACAATGCCGAAAAACCGGCGATAGATCCGTCTCTCTGCCTGAACGCCTCCGTGGTTTTCATGCTTCCGTAGGAAAAGCTCCGCCTCGCCGCCTTAAGCGCCTCAATGGCGGCAATCTCCTCCTCCGTTACGCCGGGGATATCGCGATAGGACTTAATGCGGTCAACGGCGTCTGCGGACAGCTCGCGGCGGCTGTCGGCGCAGCCCGATAGGCCAACCATCGCGATAGCCGCGACAGCCAACGCCGCGGCCCGCGCGCCTCTCCCCTTTTTCATAGCCGCCCGCCGTTCATTGTTCATTGCCCATTGCCCCCGCCCAAGTGCTTACGCAGTTTTTCCAGCACATCCTCAATGTCAATCGGCTTTCCGATGTGGTCGTTCATGCCCGCCTTAGCGCACTCATCGATATCGCTCTTAAACACGTGCGCCGTCATCGCTATTATGGGAAGGCCCCTCAAACGCGGCGCGTCCATAGCGCGTATCCGCCGGGTCGCTTCAAGCCCGTCCATCTTAGGCATCTGCACATCCATAAGCACAATATCGTACTTGTCTACGTCTTCGGATATCATCTCGACGGCCTCTAAGCCGTTCTTGGCGCAGTCAATAATTATCTCTGTCTCTTCAAGCAGCGAAACCATTATCTCCCGGTTTATCTCCACGTCTTCGGCGAGAAGCAGCTTTTTGCCCGTAAACTTTCCTATCGCGCCTCCGCCCCCTTCGCCGCCGCTTGCGGCAAGCGGCGCGCCGGCGCCGCTTTTGCCGCGCGAAACGTTCACGGTAAAAATAAACCGCGAGCCCTTGCCGCGCTCGGATTCAATCCAAATCTTCCCGCCCATAAGCTCGACGATGTGCTTTGAAATGGAGAGCCCAAGCCCCGTGCCGCCGAACTCCCTGCTTATGCCGCTGTCCGCCTGCTGAAACGCCTGAAAGAGCTTCGCCTGCTTCTCAGGCGTTATGCCTATTCCGTTGTCGGCGACCTCTACCCGCATCTCGCAAACGCCATCTTTCTCGCCTGCTAAGGAGACGTTTAAGGCTATCTTGCCGTGTTCCGGCGAAAACTTCACCGCGTTGGAGAGCAGGTTCAATATCACTTGGCTTAGGTGGTGGTCGTCGCCAAAAACTATGCGCGGCAGGTTCTCGCCGACGTTTAGGGTAAACTTCTGGCGCTTCTCGTCCATGCGGAAGTTGATGATGTTCACGATTCTTTGCAGCATCTTCTCAAGGCTAAACTCCACAGGCGACAGCTCTAATTTATTCGCCTCGATTTTCGATATGTCAAGCACGTCGTTGATGACGCTCAAAAGGTGCACCGCCGCGTCCTCGATTTTGCCCAGCGCGTAGTTTTTGCGCTCCGTGTCCGCCGTATTTTTGCCGATGGAGGTCATGCCGATTATCGCGTTCATCGGCGTCCGCATCTCGTGGCTCATGGCGGCGAGGAACGACGACTTGGCGCGGCTCGCGGCCTCCACCTCCGCCTGCTGCTTCACAAGGCGCCTCCCTGCGGCGCGGCTCCGGTAAAACAGGGTCAGTATCAAAACAAGCGTAACTAGGGAGAGCGCGGTCGCCCCGATGAGCCACGGCCTTTGCGCCTCTATCAGCTTATAGCGGTAGTCCAAGAATTTATTCGTCCAATTTCCGGCAATCCGCTTAGTGTCGATAAGGGCGAGCGTCTTATCTAAGATGGAGCACAAAACGGTTTCGTCTTTGTTAATGCCGAAAGTTGCGTAAAAATAGTTTTCGAACGCGACGTTGACCTTGTAGCCCGCCCGCTCCTTGTAGTTTGACAGCGCGAGAAACTGGTTCCGCCGCGACATCACCATGTCGATGTCGCCCCGCTCAAGCGCGTCCCATACCTCAAACGTTTTGTAGTATTCGAAAAAGTTATTGTGGTCGGGAAACCACCTCTTGAACAGCTCCGCGTGGGCCGTGCCCTGAGCCGCCCCGACTCTTATGTTTAATATCTCGGGAAGCGTAATGCCCGGGTAATCCGCCTTGGAGATAAGCGTGGAAAAGTCTACCATGATAGGCGTGCCCGGCCATAAAAAGCGGCCCTCCCGCTCCTTTGTCCTAAGCACCTCCGAGAGAAGGGACACCTCCCCCGCTTCGAGCATTTTAATCAAGCCGGAAAACTCTTTGTTTGGGCTATTGGCCACTTCAAAAGCGATTCCGGTAAACTCCTCTATTTCGCGAAAAACAAAAAAAACGGCGCCCTGCCACTCGCCTTCGTTGCTGTTATAAAAGCATACGGGGTAGTTGTCGTACTCCGCCCCGATTTTCACCACAGGGTTTTTCCACAGGTACGCGCGCTCTTCGCCCGTAAGCTTCATGCGCAGCTTATGCTTGCGGTATTCGACATACCCGGCTTTATATAGCTCTATCAGGTAGCCGCGCACATTTTCGCTCCGCAGCGCTTTTTGCACGACCGAGATAACGGGGGCGAGCTTTGGGTTTTGCGTCGACATGGAGGCCGAGTTGTAGACAAGCGGGAAAAACGCCTCCGACTTTACGCCGCCGTAGGCGTCAAACGCGGCTTCCGCGACGCCCATAACTAGTATCGCGTCGGCCTTGCCGCTTTCAATCAAATCGTAGGCGGCGGCGTTGTCGCCCACAAAAACCGGTTCAAAGGCGTAATTGACGAGCGGTTCTACCCTGTCAAGCACGGCGGATTGGTCTAAAAACACGAAGCGCGGCGCCCGCGACGCGGCTATCTCGGAGATAGCGCCCGCGTCCGCCATTTGGAAAGCGCTCAAAGAGCGCTCGATGATGGCGTCGGTCATTATATGCGTCTTCCGGCGCTCTTCGGTAGCCATCAGGTCGCCGGTAAAATCTATCTCCAGATTAGAAAGCCCCGACCGCAGCCCGTCCCACGTGTAGACGTGAAGCTCAAAGGGTATGCCGAAGAGCCCTGTCAGCCATTTGCAAAACAACGCGGCGTACCCGCCGATGCCGTCGTCGTCCGTCAAGAACGCCTCGGTCGTCACGGTCATCCCGTAGACGAAAGCGCCGCGCGAGCGGGCTAGCGCCTCCACGGCCTCGGCCTCCGCCGCCGTAACGCCAGGGATGTCCCTAAACGACGCGAACGGCGGCGCCGCCGCCGCGCGAGCCGCAGGCGCGCGCTCTTCGGCGGGTTTACCGCAGGCAAGCCAAACAGCGGCCGACACGCATATGGCGGCGAGCGCCGCGCCGGTTATTTTGACAGTTCTCCGCATCCGCGCTTCTTGCCCCTTTTTAAAGCCGAAGAGCTACTTCTTAGTGATGTGCGTAGCGACCTTTTGGCGCAGCGTGTCGGCCTGAATCGGCTTCACTAAGTAATCGCACGCCCCTAGCTTAATAGCTTTGAGGACGCTGTCGTTCGTCCCCGTCGACGTCAAAAATATTATCGGCGTAGCCTTGTGCGCCTCGTAGCCCCTTATTACGGGCACAAGGTCGAACCCGCTGCGCTGCGGCATCTCGTAGTCGAGCAGGAACAAATCCGGCGCGAGGGACTCCAAAACCGATTCGAGCTGCGCCGAGTCCGACAACTTGTAGACCGCGTACTCCTTCTTCAGCACAAGCCCTATCGTGGCCAGCATAACCGGCATGTCGTCCACCGCCAATATCCGCTTCTGCCGGAAAGTCTCCTTGAGGTTAATCTCCTCCTGCGCCTTATCCAGCGCCTCCTTCATGGACACCGGCCCATAGGGGTCGCTTGCCTCGTCAATCATCATCGTCCACAGCTGCGTAAAAATCCGGCTGAACCCTTTTAAAACCTTAGCCGCGTGCGGGGCGACGTGCGCGATGTCCCCGTCTTTGCCCGCGAGCGCTATTTCGGCGATGGGCAAAGCGTACCTGATGCAGCCTGCCGCCGCCAAGGTCTTCTGCATCTCCGTCAAACACCCTATCGCGTCGGCGTCTATCTCGAAACAAGATAGCTTGTTCAGCGACTCGATGACGCGCGGCCCCTGGACTATGATCTCCGACAAAAGCCCAAAGTACTTCCGAATGGGCATATTCGCCTCCGCCGCGGCCTTCGAGACATTAAAGTCGCGAAGCCCAAGCAGCGACGCCATGTTAAAAACTTGAACGCTGCCGTCTCCCATAAGGCCCTCCCCTCCCATGCCCGCGCGCCCAACCCCGTTCCGTTTAGCTGCCCCGCAACCCGCTTAGCCACGCCTTTATGTCGCCAATCAGCTTCTCCGTGCGCTCAATGAGCGCCGCGTTCTGCGCCAGTACGCTCGCGAGGTCGCCCGCCTTCGACTTGGTCTCCAGGTCGAACGCCATCGCCCTCACCGCCTCCGCCCCGATGCCCGCGCACGACCCCTTGAGCCCGTGCACCGCCGTGGCGTACTCCTTGAGCGCCGCCTCCGAGACGACGCGGAGCTTGTCCACCGCCGCGGGGATGTTGTCCACAAACGACTGCAGCACGGGTATATAGATGTCCATCTCCTCGCCGTACAGGGCGCTCCCCGCCTCCGCGTCTACCCCCGGAATGTCGATGTCGGAAACGTCAATCTCCGAATAGTCGATTTCGTCCATAACCCTCCTTCTCCCTTAAATGCTTAAATAATACACTCTTAGATATTTTTTGCTCTAGGATCGGCCAAGCTTTTTCATCGGATAAATATATATTATGTGCATTGGCGGTATGTTAAATTATAGTAAAAAAAGAGGGTTGGACGGGAAGCCTGAGGCCGCAGGCCGATGGCTTTAAAGTCAAAATCTTTTAAAATTCTTTTGGGGACGGGAAGCCTGAGGCCGCAGGCCGATGGCTTTAAAGTCAAAATCTTTTAATTCTTTTGGGGACGGGAAGCCTGAGGCCGCAGGCCGATGGCTTTAAAGTCAAAATCTTTTACTTCTTTTGGGGACGGGGCTCTGCCCCGTAACGCCCCGATAAAGTAGCCCCCCCGTCCATTCCCCCCCACCAAAGGTGGCGGGGGGGCACCGTTTGAAAACAAGCGCCCCGGTGGGCGCGGTGGGTCAAAGACGGGCGGTGTACCGGATTTTGACTTTGACTTTGTGTGGCGGCTCTGCGCCACACGTTATGAAGCCGTAGGCTTCGTCTGAAAAAGATTTTAAAGAATTTGAATTTGATTTTAAAAGATTTAAAAGATTTAAAAGATTTAAAAGATTTAAAAGATTTAAAAGATTTAAAAGATTTTACCTTTATCTTTTAATCTTGATTAAAAAAAGTTGCGCCATCCACCGCGATAATGTATATTATCCCTATAAAAATAGACATAGATGCATCGTGTCATTGCGAAATAAATAAACAATGTAAAGGAGAGGGCGGCTGAAATGAATAATGCCTGCGTGAAAAGGGCCGTTCGGCCAATCGTTATTTTTGCAACCTTGTCCCTATCCGTCTCCCTGCCCGCCGCCCTATCCTCCTGCGCGAGCAGCAAGTCCGAGATGGCTCCGTCTTACGGGATGGCTCGGTCTAACGAATACTCGCCGCGGGGGTCGGAAGAAACGGGCGGCAGGATGGTCGCGTATTCTATGTCTTTGTCGCTAATCGTTAAGCACGAGGAAGAGACAAGCAAGATTCTTCACCAAAGCGTGAAAAGCTGCAACGGGTTCATTGTGCAAGAGTCTAAAAACTATATAACCGCGCGGATTCCGCAAGATAACGCCGATAGATTCATAAACACTTCAAAAGCGCTTGGCAAGACGGCGCACGAATCGAAAACGGGGACAGATATCACCGACCAGTACAACGATAACGTTATCCGGTTAGACAACTTAAAAACCGTTCGGGACAGGTATCTGGCGTTGCTTGAAAAAGCCGATTCCGTGGGCGAAATTTTAAATATCGAAAAGGAGCTTGAGCGCATAGTTTTAGAGATAGAAAGATTAGAGGGAAGGGTGAAGTCGGCGGAGAAAAGCGTGGCGTATTCGATTGTCTCGGTCGGCTTTAGGGAGAAAACAAAACCCGGGCCGGTGGGCTGGGTTTTTTACGGGCTGTACCACGGCGTAAAGTGGCTGTTTGTCTGGTAAGGCGCGCCTCCGCGCGTGGCGCGGCTATGCCGGACGCGCAGCCGCCGCCTCTTTCGACCTATCCCTAACCCACCGCTGGATCACTGCGTCCAAGACCGTCACGTTTATCGGCTTGGGCAAAAACGCGTTGAAGCCTTTCTCCAAAAACATCTTTTCGTTTCCGGCGACCGCGTTCGCCGTTAGGGCGATAATCGGCACCTCTTCCGCGTACTGCGTGCCTAAGGCGCGTATGGCTTCCGTCGCCTCTATGCCGTCCATCTCCGGCATCATGTGATCCATAAAGACGGCGTCGTACCGCGGCTCGGCGGCGGTTATGCGCTCCACGGCTTCTTTTCCGCTTGTCACGCAATCCACATTTATTTTATACTAGCGCAGCATTCCGGCGGCAACGTCTAAGTTCGTGGGGAAGTCGTCCACCACGAGCGCGTTGGCGTAGCTTAGGTTTGGGCGCGACAGCTTTTCGTGCGCGTGTTTTCTCTTGTCGGCATAGCGGAAGCTGCGCAGGTTTTCGGCGGTTTCTTTGCCTATCGGCTTCTCGGTGGCGAACGTTTGGCGGATCGTCACGCAAAATGCCGTCCCTTTGCCGTATTCGCTCTCCACCGTTATGTCGCCGTCCATCTGCTCCACTATCTTTTTGGTGATGCTCAGGCCGAGGCCGGTCCCCTCTATCTCGCGGTTGGCCAGCGCGTCAACTTGGTTGTAGTCGGTAAAGAGCTTCGCTATGTCCTCGTCGCGTATGCCTATGCCGGTGTCGATTATGCGGAAAGTCACCCACACGTCGCCGCAGTCAAGCCTATAGTTTACGCTTAGGGTAACGTTCCCCTCTTTTGTGTATTTGAACGCATTGCTAAGAAGGTTGTTCAGAACCTGCTTTACACGCAAGTCGTCGCCCACCATCATGCTCGGCAGGTCTTCTTCTATGTCAAGCGTAAACGTGACTGGCTTGTCCTCTATGCGTATCATGTTGAGCGTGACGATGTCGTTTATCAGGCTGGCCGTTTCGTATAGCACGGGCATAAGTTCCAGCTTGCCGGCCTCAATTTTGGAGATGTCTAACACGTTGTTTATAAGCCCCATCAATGTATCGCCGGCCGTGCTTACTTTTTTGAGCGTCTCCTTGAGGTAGCACGGGGTGCCGTCGTCCTCAAGCATTAGGCCTGTGAGCCCGACGATGACGTTCATCGGCGTGCGCATCTCATGGCTCATGTTGGCGACAAAGAGGCTTTTCGCCTTGGAGGCGCTCTTCGCCTCTTCCTCCGTGGCCTTGCGGCTCGTTATATCGCGCGACATCGCTACGAGGCCCGTCACCCTGCCGTCTTGTATGAGCGGCGACTTTATCGTCTCAAAAATCTGCGCTTGCCCGCCGGAAGCGGGTATGGACTCTTCGACCGTGACGGCTTGCTTGCTCTTAAAAATTTGCTTGTCTAAGGCGACGTACCGCTTCACCACGTCCTGCGGCATCCCGAAAGCGGCCGCGTCGTCTTTGCCTATTATGCCCGACCTCTCCGAATCAAAATAGTCTTCCACTGCCTTGTTGCACTCGGTAATGCGCGACTTCAGGTCTTTGCATAGTATTAAATCCGGCGTGGCGTTGAAGATAGCGGTAAGCGTAGAGGTCTTTTCCGCCACGAGTTTCACCAACCGCTTCCCTATGGTGCGGCTTTTATAAAACATGGCTAGTATCAGGGCCAGCACGGCAAGCGCCAGCAGAGCGGCGCCCATGAACCACGGGCGCTGCGCCTCGGCGACTTTTGCGCGGTAGTCGTAGGTCTTGTACATCCAGTTGTCGGATATGGCGCCCACCTCCATAATCCCAAGCGCCTTGTCGATGATGCCGGCCAGCACGCCTTCGTTCGCGCCGAAGCCGAACGTCGACTCAAGCGGCTGGTCGAATATGACATTCGCCTTGTAGCCCGAATGTTCGTTGTAGTTTATGAGCGACACAAGCTCCTTGCGGCTGGACATGACCATGTCCACCTCGCCTTTCGTAAGCGCGGCGACGGCAAGCTCGTAGTTGTCGTATTCGACGCTGTTCGCGTGGCCGGGGAACCATCTGTTAAACTGTTCGGTGTAGGCGGCTTGCTTCATTAGGGCGACGCGCGCGTTCAATATCTCGTTTAGGCTTAGGTTCGGATAGCCGGCCTTGGACACCAGCACGTAGCTGTCTATGAGGATGGGCTTCTTCGACCACAGAAACTGGCCCTCGCGCTCCTTGTCTTCGGTGCGCACAAGCTCGGTCACCATGGCGGCCTCCCCGCTTTTGAGCAGCTCTAAAAGCTCCGGCCACTCCGCCTTGCGGGCGTTGGCCCGCTCAAATTTTAGCCCTGTAAGCCGCCCCGCCTCTTTCATCACGTCAAACGCGATGCCTTGCCACTCCCTCTCGTGGACGTTGTAAAAGCTCACGGGGTAGTTGTCGTACTCGGCGGCGAAGCGTACCACCGGGTTGCCCCGTATGTACGCGCGCTCCGCGTCCGTAAGGCGCGCGGCCATTTTGCGCTTCATGTAATCGTCGCGGCCGCAGTTGTACATCTGCGTCAAATGGCGGCTGCCGCCGCTTGATATCGCCTTTTGCATAACGCTGATGAAAGGGGCAAGGGCTGGGTTGCGCGTGGCGAGCGAGACCGGTTCGTATATAAGCGGGACGAACGAATGGGCGGCGACGTCGCCGTAGGCGTCGAAGGCGTATTCGCCATGAGCCTCGCTAAAGAACGCGTCGATTTCGCCGCTCTTTAGCATGCCGTACACGCGCAGGCTGTTGTCGACAAACACCGTGTCGAAGCGGACGCCCGAGAAAGAGGCCGCAACGGCGCGCCACGTGGCCGTGCCGGGCAAAAACGCGCAGCGCAGCGGGCGCTGCCGCGCTATTTCGTCAAACGGCGGGCTGCCCTCTATCACAAAATACTTAATCGCGCGCTTGGCGATTGCGTCGGTCATGAAATACGTCTCGAGCCGCTCCTCCGTAACCGTAAACTCGCCGGTAAAATCTATTTCGCCTTTGTCAAGGCCATCGATCAAGTTTTCCCTCGAATAAATTACCGGCTTAACCGGTATGCCGAAGAGCGCGCTCATCCACTCGCATATCCGCGCGGTAAAGCCGCATACTTCCCCGTTTTCGCCTACAAACGACTCGGCGCTCGGAGTCGTCCCGTAAACAAGCGTGTCGCCGCCCGCTACGCGCGCCTCTATAGCCTGCGCCTCTTCCCCTGTGACGCCTGGCACCTCGTAGAAAGACCGGATCGCCGCCTCCCCGCACATGCTCGGCGCGCCGCTATGCCGGCTGCCGGAATCAAGCGGGGGCAGAAACGCCACCGCTATCAGCAAACACACTATCCGCTCTCTCATACAATGCCTCCGGTTGCTTTTACGACGCGATGTTAAAACGGTTTTTCCTAACGATGTGCGCCGCGACCTTCTGGCGCAGCAGCTTCGCTTTAATCGGTTTCACTAGGTAATCGCACGCCCCGAGCTTAAGCGCTTTGAGAACGCTGGTGTTCGTCCCGGTCGCCGTCAAAAATATTATGGGCGTCTCCTTGTGCTCTGGATATCCCCTAATAATGGGCATAAGGTCGAAGCCGTTGCGTTGCGGCATGTCATAGTCGAGCAGGAACAGCTCCGGCGTGACAAACTGCAGCGCCGCCTCAAGCATCATCGGGTCCGTCAGCTCGTAGACTTTGTACTCGTCGCTCAGTATCTGCGACACGGTGCTCAGCATAAATAGCATGTCGTCAACCGCCAAAATCTTCAGCTTGCGGGAAGACTCTTCCTTGCTGACCTCGTCTAAGGCCTGCTTATACGCGTTCTGCAAGGGCGTCCCGCCGTAAACGCTAGGTTCCCCGTCCGCGAGCCTCGCGGTTAAGAGCCGCGTAAAAATCCGGCAAAACTCGTTCAAAACCGCCATAACTTGCGGGACGGCGTGAGCCATGTCGGAGTCCTTGTCGGAGCACGAGATTTCGCTTACGGGGGCGGCGAGCTTGTCGCAGCCGGCCATAGCCAAAAGCGTCTGCATATCCGCGAGGTCTTTCAGCGCCTTTTCGGAGTCGTCGAACACCGCGAGCTTGTTCAGCGAGTCGATAACCCGCGGCGCGCGGTTTATGATCTCCGAAAGCAGCGCGAAATACTCCTTCAGAGGCGCGTCCGGCGCCTTAGCGACGTCAAAATCCCCCTGCTTCAACAGCGTAGGCAAACTAAAATTATGCGCGGCAGTAACCGTGTTTTCCATAATAAACAGCGCCCCTTTGCTTGGATGCACCCTTGTTTTTAGCTATGTTTAGCATTGCTTCTCAAAACACTACGATTTATACCGCGCGGATATTGGTAGGAATAAAGCCTTTAAACCTAAAATCCGCAGTAGGTAT
>JAIRUL010000153.1 GCA_031254445.1 Chitinispirillales bacterium | reverse complement strand
TCTGAAAAAAGAATTTAAAAGATTTTGACTTTTATAGGCTTCGCCTGAAAAAGATTTTGGCTTTTAAAAACCAATATCGCTACGGTAATTACAAAGAATATTATCGACACCGTCGTCGCGAAACCCAAATACAGCGATTTCGGCTCTAGCGTCACCTCGTAATCACCGGCCTTAAGCGGAACGGCCATCCACGCGATATCGGAGCGGTAATATTTGACCGGCGACCCATTGACGCTTATCTTCCATCCGGGATAGTACACCTCGGAGATCCGCAAGAAGCCGTCATCCGGCATATTGACAGACGCAATTCTTAGGTTCGGCGTGTACTTCTTCCATTCAACCGCAAACTGCCTAACCGCCTCATCGATACCGCCGTCACCGTTATCAACCCCCGCGTCCTTCTTACGCGCAAACGGCAACTCCGGCTCCTCAAGAAGCGCCACTGCCGTCCGGTAATCGTACCCACCCGACTTAAGAGTTCCGGCAATGTCGCCCTCCCCCATTACCACATAATCCGCCGCGTACGATAGCCGCCCGAGAGACGTAGGGTTCTTTATCTTATCTATAGCGCCCGACCCCGACCCAAGCAGTATATAGTCTACGTCCGCCAAATCCAAAAACGGCGTGTTGCCGCGAATCTTCGCCAAGCTCAGGCTCATCCCCTGCGGCGTAACCTCTACGATGCCGTCTATATAATTCTTATCGCCCTCGCCCCGAAACGCCCTATAGCAGACAAGCTCGTTGTCATGAAACCCGCTCACGCCCTCAAGCCCGTACACGCCCTCCTGATTCTGCATGGGAAACGTGCGCGGCAGCGTGAAAACTCTAAACGGCGCTTTCGCAAATTCGCTTTTCAGCGCGGTAAGCGTCGGGTCGTTTTGGTAAAAATACTTGCGCGGCGTCTCCACGGTGATAAACTGCTTATCGACCTTGATCATATCTATCGCGCCTAGAATTATCAGCGTATAAACGAGAACACTAGGCCTAAGCTTATCGTTGACTATCGCTAGAAGCATCCCTAGCGTTACCGCGCAGATGAGCCACCAAAACCATAGGTTCGGAACGAAGTTTTGGGCGAAATTGGCCTGAAAAATCCGCGGCGCGTCGCCGCCGCCCATCATGGGAGCCGCGAAACTCGTCGCCGCCGACGAGACGGAGAAGATTATCGATACCAGCGTAACCGCGCCTAACGCAACCGCAAGCCCCTTTGCCCACTTCTTCTGCCGCTCGCCGTGGATTTCAAAACGCTTATTCAGCAAATCCTTAATAAAGTAGACGGACATAAGCGCGGTGGCGAACGTGATCCAAAACATAATCATGCACGGCGCGCGGAACCTCTTCACGCCGGGGACTAAGTAGTAGAACAGGGTGAAAATAGGCGTGTTCGCGCCGAGCGCGTAGAGCACGGCGAGCACGGCGACCGCCGCCCAAAATATCCGCCACAGGCTCTTGGGCTTGCTCGCAAGCGCAAGCACGGTAAGCAAGAGCGGCACCGCGCCGGCGTACTCTGTGTTCAGCTTGAAGTAATTCTTGCCCCAGTAATACTCGAGGCTGTTGCCGAACTCGTGCACCCAAAGCGAAAACACTTCCGCCCAGTTCATCGACCACGAGGCGGCAAAATCAAAGCCCCTATCCACGCCTCTTACTGAAAACGCATCCCTCACAAACATATACGATGGGTACAACTGAACAAACGACAGCCCAAGCCCCACAAATACAGCCATCCAAAAAAACGCCGCCTTGAGCGCTATCCGCTTCTTTTCATCTTTACCCGCTATGGACTTAGCCGTATCGGTCGCCCAATAAAGAAATATCCCCATAAGAACAAAGTACGTCATCTGCACGTGGGGCGACAGAACCATCATTGCTATACCGATCGCCATAAGGCAGGCGTTGCGCAGCGTCGGCAAACTTAGCAGCGACCTAAGCCGCCATACCACATACGGAAGCCACGCTATAACAAACATCTTCCCGCTGTGCCCGGGATGCACAAGGCTCACAAACTGAGGGCTCAACATATAAAATAGCGCGCCGGCAAGAGCGGGCAAACGGGTAACCCCAAACGACCTGCGCAACATAAGAAAAAAGAACAGCCCCGCCAGAAAAACGTGCAGCACCATCATCCAACCAAATGACCGGTATACCGGCATAAACATCCGCACAACCATGGTCGGAGGATACAGCGCGTCGCTGAACATGGCGTCGATGGACGGCATGCCGGATAGGCGCGTAGCGAACCAAGTGGGAATTTGGCCGTACTCTACAGCGCTAACCCTAGTAAGCTCTTTCATGTCAACGCCGGAAAGCTCGTCGGAGGAGGATAAGGTGCTGTCGGAGAAGATGAAACCGGAGAATAGGAGGGCGGTTATCATTAAGAACGCGGCGATGCAGTATAGGTCGCCGCGGTTAGGAGTTAGCTTTTGGGGGGACGCGGCGGACTCGGCGGCGGTAGCCGACGCGGGGGCTTTTGATTTTGGGCTTTTGGCGGCCATTGTTATTCCTTTGACTTTGACGTTGACTTTGTGTGGCGGCTTTAGCCGCCACACGTTATGAAGCCGTAGGCTTCGTCTGAAAAAGATTTAAGAAAAGAATTTGATTTTAAAGATTTTTATCTTTTAATACCACATTATCAATCAGCCTAGTCCCCGATTCCGATGTCCGGCACGCTACGGCTATTAGTACCTGACCGTCTATCTTGTCAACAGGCTGCAACGACTTCGTATCTACAGCCTCAACATACTCCGGCTTTATCGTACTACTCCTATTGATTTCTGTTAGTACGCAATTTTTTATCTGTTGGCTGTCACGGCAACCATCATTATACATTTCTACCGACTTTGCCAATCCAGCATAAATAGCCGCCGCCTCCCGCCTCTCCCCTATCGTCAGGTAGGCGTTGCGCGAGCTCATGGCGAGACCGCCCGCTTCCCGCGCTATCGGCGCGGCTATTATCCGTACCGACAGGTTTAAATCCTCTACCATGCGCCTTATCACTGCCACCTGCTGCGCGTCCTTCGAGCCAAAGACCGCCGCGTCGGGCAATACGATGTTGAACAATTTTAGGACGACCGTCGCAACGCCCCTAAAGTGGCCCGGGCGGCTCGCGCCGCAGAGCGTATCCGTTATGCCGTCAACATTAACGTAAGTGCCGTAATTATCGGGATACATATCCCCAACCGCCGGCGCGAAGACGCAATCGCACCCTGCGGCCTCCAAAAGCCCGCAATCCCTCTCAAACGCGCGCGGGTACTTCGCGAAGTCTTCGTTCGGCCCAAACTGAGCCGGATTGACGAAAATGCTCGCCACCGCGCAACCGCAATGCTTGCGCGCAATGTCAATGAGCGACAAGTGCCCCTCGTGCAGCGCGCCCATCGTCGGCACGAAGCCGATGGAATTGCTATTTCTCCTATGCGTCAACGAAAACGCTTTCATCTCCGCAGGCGATGTTATTATTTTCATGGCGACCTTTCTGTCAGCGCGTAGCGTTCAGCGCACAGCGAAAATCAAAAAATAAAGCCGAGAATATCGTTTTTTCGCTGTGCGCTGTACGCTACTTCCCCTCAATCAACATCCTCTCTTTCGCCCCCATCGGGTTGTAGATGTTCGTGCCCGCTTTCGCGTTCACTATCTGCTCTATTACTTCGAAAAAGTCCCTTGTGTCGTCTATAAAATCTATCTCGTTGGTGTTGATTATGAGCAGCGGCGACGCGGTGTAACTGAAGAAGAAGCGGTTGTAGGCCTCGTTCAGGTCGTCTATGTACTGCGCGTCCATTTGCGACTCGAAAGAGCGGCCGCGCTTTTCTATGCGCTTTAGGAGCGTCTCGGTAGAGGCTTGCAGGTAGACCACAAGGTCGGGCTGCAAGACCGTCGTTTCGAGCATGCGCGAGATCGCGCTGTAGAGCGCCATCTCATCCTCGCGCAGGTTTATGCCGGCAAAGATGCCGTCTTTAGCGAACATATAGTCGCTTACGGTTACGCTGTGGAAGAGGTCCTGCTGCGCGACCATCCCCGATAGCTGCCTATGGCGCGAGAGGAGGAACCAGATCTGCGCCTGAAAAGCGTAGGCAAGGCGGTCGGAGTAGAACTTGGGCAAAAACGGGTTGTCGCCCACATCCTCAAGCACAAGGCGCGCGCCGAAGAGCCGCCCTAAAAGCTCGCAAAGCGAGGTCTTGCCGACGCCAAGCACGCCCTCTATGCATAGGTAGTTTACGTGCGGCGGGAACTTTAGTTCTTTTTGTTGGTGCTGCATTTGAAAACGCCCTCCCCAAGACCCTATTCTACTAAAGATACATTCTGAGCAGCCACATCGGCGCTCATATTTTCATATAATTCCTTTATTGATAATAGGCGGCCCGACATGGGGACTAGGATGCTTGGGCCTATGCTCATTAGGCCCTCGAGGCAGAAACGGCGGTTTCTGATTTCGGGGTGCGGGATTATCAAAACATTTGGGGCGCTAACTTCAACGTCGCCGAATAATAGGATGTCCACGTCGGCGGTGCGCGGGGCCTTGGGCGCGTTCGGATCCCGGGTACGGTTTAAGCGCGATTCTATGGATAGGCAGGATTCTAGGAGTTGGCGCGGAGCGCCGCCGTATTGCCCCGCGATGATTTTATTTAGGTAGGGCGGATGCGGGGCGGCCACGCCGATAGGCTCGGTCTCCATCAGCCCGGATACGCGCGCATCAATTAGAATCAGGCGCAACTCGGATTCCATAGCGTTGATGTATGATTCTCGATCGCCGAGGTTGCTGCCGACGCTTAGGGCTACGGGCGTCATCGCGCCGTCACCGCGCCCGCGCGCCGCCGCTATCCGGCGACGGCGGGATTGATTCTAAAGCGGCTTGCATCTCTTTTTGGATTGACTCGACGACGCGGCAAAAGTATTTTTCGCCTTGTTTAGGGGCAATGCCGGACGCGCCGTCATCCGCAGGCAAAAACAACCCGCCCGAAGATAACTTACGCAATTTTTCCGGGTCGCGCCCGCGCTTCTTCCATGTACGGTATTGGCCGGCGTCAATATTTTTCCTTTTATCATCAATAACGCCATGATGCATATCCGGTCGGATGTAAGCAAGCAGCGACAATATTAATTCGTCGTCGCGGTCAAAACCGGCGACGGCGCCGCGGCCTTTAATAACGGCATTGATATCATATAACATTGCTTTAACTGCGGGGTATTTGCCCTCAACCCTCTTAATAGCCTCCGCCGCCGGTTCCCTGTTGAACGGAGCGGCGTTTATGAGGAATACCCTAACAACCCCTTGAAACACATAAGCGTGGATGATCTCGCAAAGCATATTAATAAACGTCCGAGGCTTAACCCCGGTAGCGCCGGGGAAAGAGATAAATGGCGTGGAGCAGCCGAAAGGGATAGGCGGGGCGGCCAACACCTTGCATTTGGCCGATAAATCCTTAGCCACCTCAGTAGCGCAAACCGTCCCCGCCCCAACCGCCCCAATCTGGCCAAAGGGTTCGCAACTGCCTAGGGGGATGATGACGGCTGGACGGGATTGGATTCGGAGGCGCGCCTGTTCGTGGGTAAGGCGCCCCAACTCATAGATTTCGCCGGTGTTATCGGTATTGATTTTGACGTGCATATTTCAAAAACAAAAAATTTCGGAGCGAGAGGATTTGAACCTCCGCCCTCCTGGTCCCGAACCAGGCGCGCTAACCGGACTGCGCTACGCTCCGTTTGATTGCAATGCTATAAATATACATCGCGGGGCGATAATTTGCAACTTTTATTTTTCGGCGCGGCAAAACAGGGCGGCGGGGGCAAGCCACGCCCCTACGGCGCGCATTTTCGCATCAACGCCAAAAATCAACCTTTTTTATTCAACGCCAGAGACCGCCCGTACTCCGCGATGCCTACGCCGCCGCAAATCCTCGCGAAGTGCGCTTCGGCCTCGGCCCTGTCTTTGAAACCGCAGCGGACGCAGAGGCCGGGCAGGTCGGGCGGCTGCGGCGACGCCAACGCGTTTTTTATGGCGTTCACGCGGACTTGGACTATGAAGTCTTGCACGTTTATGCCGAGCTCGTTCACAAAGAGCGCGTCTAAATAGGCCTGGCCGGTCACGAGCGCCTTGCACACCTTGGCAGGCGTCAGCCACGGGTCGCCGTAGTTGGACTCGATGTAGCGGCAGCCGCGCTGAACCGACTTGTCCAAGACGGAGAGGCGCGTGGTCGTTAGGAAGCGGCGCGAATCGCGGCGGGTCAGGAAGAAGCGGACGGTTAGGGCTATTACCGCAATGGATACCGCGAAAAACAGTATGTGAAAGGTGTAGGCGAATGCGAATGCGGAGTCCGCAGCTGCTGATGTATCGGCGCCGTCGCCGTTTGACGCATAAGCGGCGGTTGTTTTTGGCGTGTCGGCGGCAACAGTTTCCGGCGCGGCAGCGGCTGTACGG
Source organism: Chitinispirillales bacterium (assembly GCA_031254445.1). Lineage (GTDB taxonomy): Bacteria > Fibrobacterota > Chitinivibrionia > Chitinivibrionales > Chitinispirillaceae > GUT77. The sequence continues at coordinate 330 of JAIRUL010000153.1, read as the reverse complement.
GTTGATTTTGCGGCATCTGCGGCATATTGTTTTGACGTATCGGCGGGCGCATGGGTTGATTTCACGGTGTCGGCGGCAGGCAGCTTTGACGTATCGGCGGCAACGGCTTTTGACGTATCAACCGCCGGCGGCTTCGACGCATCAACGGCGGAGGTTTTTAGCGTGTCGGCCGCCGACGGCTTTAACGTATCGACAGCGGCTTCTTTCGACGTATCAACGACACCGCCGTCCGCCGCCGCGCCCTGGCCCGCTGCCGGAAAAGGCGCTAGCGTCGCCGCCAGCGCCAATATCACCGCCCAACCCCTATTCGCTCCCTTGCAGCTCATTCCC
>JAIRUL010000145.1 GCA_031254445.1 Chitinispirillales bacterium | reverse complement strand
ACACCGCAAACCCGCATACTCTGGGCGTTGTAGGATTCGAACCTACGACCTCCTGCTTGTAAGGCAGGCGCTCTATACCAGCTGAACTAAACGCCCCCTATTTTTTAGCGCTCTTGCTTGCGTCTTTAGACTCCCGCCCGTCCAGCATGTAAAGCCGGGCCATCCGCCCGCCCGCCCCCTCGCGCTCCTGCTTGCCTTTGCCGCCGCCCGCCCCGTAACCATACAGCATGGCGAACGGTATAAGGCCACAGTAGGCTAAAACTAGAATAATAGGCGCGACGCTCTTGGACAAAGAGCTGTCCACCGGACCTTGGCCGAGCAAAAAATACCCAACGGCCAAAAGAACCGCGCTAAACCCGAAAAGATAAAAATTCGCCTTAGAAAACAACCAATTGTTCACAATAATCTCCGTACAAACCTATGGGCAATTTCCAAAGATGTCTTAAAAATAATATACGGGGGCGAATATGTCAATATTTTTTATAAAATATTTTTTATCGCGGGTTTTGGGGCGGATTTGGGGGGCGCGATACGTATCAATTCAATGCCATTCCCACAGCAATAAATATTTGACTTTCGCCTGAATTTTTTTATATTTTACCTAATTATCCATAATAATGCAGCGTACCCATTAACGCAGGGAACCCCACATGCAACCTTTCGGGCTGACAGACTCTCAGGCTGCGGAATCGAAAGCGCGGTCCGGCGACAACCGGCTGACCGAGCTGGCGAGGGAGAGCTTTTTTGACAAGCTGAAGGCCAATTTCGGCGACCCGATGATAAAGATACTGCTCGTCGCGCTCGCGATAAACGCGGGCCTAGTCATCGGGACGCAGACGGGGTTCATCACCGGGGAAAAGATCGCGTGGTACGAACCCGTGGGCATCGCGGTCGCGATACTCATCGCCACCCTCGTGTCGACCTTTTCCGAGTACCGGAACGAAAACGCCTTTCAGAAATTGCAGGAGGACGCGTCAAGGATACAAGTTAAGACATACCGAAACGGTGTGATTGTCGAACTTGACATTTGCGACTTAGTATGCGGCGACGCCATCCTCCTACAGCCCGGCGACAAGATCCCGGCGGACGGGGTGGTAGTAGACGGCGGCATCAAGGTGGACCAATCCGCCCTAAACGGCGAGTCCAAGGAGGCGGCGAAAAAAGCCATCCCCGACGGCTACGAAGACGACAGCGCCGCGATGGACTTTTTGCACCCGCACAAGGTGTTTCGGGGCGCGGTCGTGTGCGGCGGCAACGCGGTAATGCGGGTAGGGGTCGTGGGCGACAAGTCGGTCTACGGGCAAATAGCCAAGGAGCTGCAAACCGGGGACGACAGGGAGACCCCGCTCAAGGTCAAACTCAGAGCCCTCGCGCGCAGCATCAGCAAGTTCGGATACGCAGGCGGCGTCTCCATCGCGCTGGCTTTGATGTTCAAGTTTACGCTGATAAACAACGGCTTCGACCCCGCGCGGATAGCGGCCTACTGCGCGAACTGGGGGACGCTTTTGAACGACGCCATGCACGCGTTCATGCTCGTCGTGATAATAATAGTGATGGCGGTTCCAGAGGGGCTGCCGCTTATGATTGCCATCGTCTCCGCGCTCAACATGGGCAAGATGCTCAAAGACAACGTGCTCGTCCGCAAGCTCGCGGGCATAGAGACCGCGGGCAGTTTGAACTTTTTATTCAGCGATAAGACGGGGACGATCACCAAGGGGAAGCTGGAGGTCGTCGCGTTTATCGACGGCGCGCTGAACGAGTATAAAAGCTACGGCGGCGTGGACGGCGGGCTGAAAAAATATTTGTCCCTCTCCATCCTCCAAAACACCGATTCGGTAATCTCCGGCGAGGGCGCGCAGAGAAAAATCGTGGGCGGAAACGCGACCGAGCGCGCCGTCCTCGCGTTCTCCGGCGGTGACGGCGAAGCCGTGAACGCGAAAACCATCGGCAAGATACCTTTCAACAGCACCAACAAATATTCTGCGACATCCATAGAGGGCGATTATTCGCTTACGCTTATAAAGGGCGCGCCGGAGAAGATTTTGGATAGATGTAAATATTATTATGACAATGGCGGGCAGAAAAAAGAGTACGCCGGGCATCAGCAACTAAACAAAAACATCGACGCCCTCGCCGAGCGCGCGATCAGGGTCGTCGCGCTTGCCGTCTCCGAAAAGAATATCATTGACGAATCCCTGCCGGAAGGCGGCTGGACGCTCGTTGGCGTAATGGGAATACGCGACGAGGTCCGCCCCGAATCCGTCACCGCCATAAAAGAGGTTATAGAGGCCGGCCTAAACGTCGTCATGATAACCGGCGACCGCAAAGAGACCGCCGCGGCAATCGCCAAAGACGCGGGGCTCATGCGCTGCGATAGCGACGCCGTCCTAACATCGGACGAATTCGCCGCGCGTTCCGACGGCGAGATTAAGGCAATGCTCAAGGACATAAGGGTAGTGGCGCGCGCCCTGCCCGCCGACAAGAGCCGCCTAGTCCGCATAACGCAAGAGATGAACTACGTGGTCGGCATGACCGGCGACGGGGTCAACGACTCCCCAGCCCTCAAAAAAGCCGACGTCGGCTTCGCCATGGGCGGCGGCACGGAGGTCGCGAAAGAGGCGAGCGACATCGTGATTTTGGACGACAACTTCAACTCCATCGACAAGGCCGTCTTGTACGGAAGGACGATCTTCAACAACATAAGGAAGTTTATCGTCTTCCAGCTGACCATAAACGTCTCGGCGGTGCTAATCAACTTCATAGCTCCGCTCCTCGGCCGCGAGAACCCGCTCACGATAATACAGATACTGTGGATAAACCTGATCATGGATACCCTAGCCGCGCTGGCTTTCGGCGGAGAAGCCGCGCTCAAACGCTACATGAAAGAGCCGCCAAAGAAACGCGCCGACCCGATAGTCAGCGGACGGATGTGGAAAAGCATCTTCACCGGCTCCGCGTGGATCTTCGCGCTGAGCCTGCTCTTCCTCTTCTGCGAACCCTTCAAAGAGCGCTTCTTCGCGCAAAACGCCGGCGGCCAAGAGACCGTGTACACCGCCTACTTCACTTTCTTCGTGCTTATAGCCATGTTCAACGCTTTCAACGCCCGCACCGACAGCGTGAACGTCTTAGACAATATATGCGGCAACAAAAACTTTTTGCGCATTCTGGGGCTGGTAGCCATAATCCAAATCGCGCTCGTCTACACCGGCGGGGAAATTTTCAGATGCCACGGGCTGAGCATTACGCAGTGGGGCGTGGTGACGCTGTGCGCGGCATCGGTGGTTCCGGTGGATATGGCTAGAAAAGCCTTGGCGGGGGCGGGAAGCAGGGGATAAAAAATATTTTCTTATGGCTATAGCCCCGGCCACCGGCGAAGCTCCCTCATGCTAACGGTTTTGTTTTTGGATATTATTATGTGGTCAACTAACGGGATGTCTATCGCCTTTCCGGCAACGTAGAGGCGCTCGGTGGTCTTCCAGTCTTCCTCGGAGGCGGCGGCGGTTCCGGCGGGGTGGTTGTGGACTAGGATGAAAGAGGCGGCGCTGTGCTTCATCGCGCACTCCATTATCTTGCGCGGGATGATTACGCAGCGGTTTACCGTCCCTTGGGCAATTACCTCGATTCCCAGGATATGGTTGCCGTTGTCTAGGAATATCGCGGCGACGAACTCGTCGCGGCTGTGGCCGAAGTTGAAGCGGAGGTATTTTTCTATGTCGCCGCGGTGGGCCGCCACGGGCTTCTCCACGCAGGTTTCGCTCAGGCAGTACGCCATCGTGTCTTTGAAGAGGGCAAACAGCGCCGCCGACCGCTCCCCCAGCCCGCCAATCTCGCAAAGCTCGCCCATCGGCGCGTTGACGGCCGCGCTCACTGTGCCATAGCGGGCAATCAGGCTCTTGGCGATGGGCTTCGTGTCTTTGCGCGGAAGCGCGAACGTCAGCAATAGTTCGAGGATTTCGTAGTCGCTTAACGCACGGATGCCGCTTTTGATGTACTTTCCGAGTAAACGCCCCCTATGGCCGCATTGACCTATTGGGGCTGGGGGCGGTAGAGAATTGGGCTGTGGGGTAATAACATTGCGTCTCCCGCCCATTTTTCCTGCCAAATTACTGTTATATTGCTACCATTCTACCGACAGCCCGGCAGCGGTAATCCCCGCGCCGACCGTGCAGAATATTATCTTGTCTTTCTTTTGCAAACCGTTCTGTATCTCCGACAGCGCGACAGGAATGCTCGCGCATGAGGTATTCCCTACCCTATCGATATTCAAATAGAAGCGCTCGAACGGCACTCCGCTCTTCTGCGCCGCAGCCTTGATTATGCGGCCGTTGGCCTGATGCGGCACGACCCAGCGCACGTCTTCCGGAGTCCACTTGCTCTTCACGACAAGCTCGCGCACCATCGCGGAGAAGCTCTCCGTGGCGAAGCGGAAGAGCGCCTTGCCGTCTAGGCGCAGCCACGGGTCGAAGGTAGACGTGTTGACCGGCACCTCGTATCCGGGGTACCCGCGCCGCGCCATGTTTAGGCCGAGCGAGTCGGCGCTCAGTATCTCTTCCTTTATTATGTGCCCCTTCTCCTCGCCGCTAAGAACCGTGGCCCCGGCGCCGTCGCCAAACAAGAAATACGTGTCTTTGTCGCTCTTGTCAAGCACACGGGACTGCATGTCCACGCCAGCGACTAGAATGTTCTTGGCGATACCGGAAAGTATAAGCCCGCGCGCCACCGATATGCCGTAGAGCCACCCAGAACACGCTGCGTTCAGGTCGAACGCGGGCGCGCCGCGAATGCCGAGCTTCCCCTGCAAGATGCACGCCGTGGAGGGCATCACCACGTCCGGCGTCGTGGTGGAGACGATTATCGCGTCGATGTCCGACGGTTGCAAACCGCTATTCTCTATGGCTTTCTTCGACGCCTCGTACGCCATATCCGACGGCTTGACCCCGGCGGCGGCCCAGCGGCGCTCCTTTATCCCAGTCACCTTGAAGATGTAGTCGGCGGTAACGTCAGGGAACTCCGATAGGAGCTCCTCGTTCTTGACAACCCTGTCGGGCAGGCATATCCCAATTCCAAGGAGGCTAATCGTCCGCACGGAGGGTTCAAGCTTATCCGCAACGATGGCCATCTTGGGGAGGTCTTCTGCCGCCGCCGCAGACGCCGCCGGACGCCCCCACGAGCGCATGGACTCGTCTGCCGTGGAAATCTCCGCTACAGGCTTGTCGAAGAGCGCCGTCGCGCCCTCGGCGTAGAGCAGCTTCTCCATCGTCCCGTCGCAGGGCGACTCGAAGTCGAACGTAGACTTCGCGCTCTCAACCTCGGCTATGACCTGACCCTTCTTGACCGCGTCGCCCTCGCCCACAAACCACTTCGTGATGATAGCTTCCGTCTCCGCCGCAGCCTGAGCCGGGAGGAAAAGGCCGGTCTTAAAAACGTTTGCGCTCACGGCATACCTCCAATCATTTTTTCAATAACGCAGGCAATCCTCGCCGAGTCCGGCAAATGCGCCGACTCGAACTCCTTCGCAAATGGGACGGGCGTATCGGGCGCGGCGATAAGCTCCGGCGCGCGCTTAAGCCCGCTGAAACACTCCCGCGCGGCGAGGGCGATAAAATGCCCCCCAAGCCCCGCGACCCCGCCCGACTCCTGAACAACCAAAAGCCTGCCGGTTTTGCGTATAGACTCCGCTATCGGCTCGAAGCAGAGGGGGGCGAGCACAAACGGGTTCCACACCTCCGCTGTGTACTTTTTGCCGGCAACCGCGCCCAGCGCCTGCTCAACCATCGCGCCCGTCGCGATAATAGTGATGTCGGAGCCCTCCGAATACTTGCGCGGGCGGCAGACCTTAGAGAGGTCGCCGTCGAACTCTATGTCGCCCGGCTTACCCCAATAAAGTAATTTATGCTCAAAGACCACGCACGGATTATCGTCATAAAATCCCGCGAGGAGCGCCTCGTAGGTCTCCTGCGGCGTGGCGGGGTAAAATAGCTTTAGCCCCGGGAAGCGCGACCACAGCCCCTCGAACTCGCCGGAGTGGAACGCGCCGAGCGTCACCCCCGCGCCGCTAGGCATACGGAAGAGCAGCGGCGCCGGCGCCCCCGCGCGGTAAAACCACGTCCCGGAGTTTAGCCCAAGCTGGCTTACCGCCTCCGTCGAAAAATCTGCGAACTGAAACTCCATGATAGGCCGGCTGCCAACCTGCGACGCGCCCAAGCAGAACCCCGCCGTCGCCGCCTCGCAAACGGGCATGTCTATCACCCGCCCCTCGCCGTGCTTGTCCAAAAGCCCCTTGCAAGTCTTAAACGCCGACCCAAACTTGCCCACGTCCTGGCCGCACACAAACGCATTGCTGTTTTCGGCAAGAATATAGTCGAGCGCCGCGTTCACCGCGCCGGTGTTACGCACGCCCTTAGCCGAATACGGCTTGAGCGCCGGGTACCTAACCGGCGCGAAAACGTCCATAGGCACAGTCCCCGCGCCCGGAAGCGCGACGCCCAGCGCCTCGCGTATCTTTTCATCCAACTGCGCGAGCAGCGCCGACTCTATGGACGACATCCGCCCCTCGTCAACCCCGCAAGCCTCCATCGCCGCCGCGCGGGAGAACTTTAGCGGGTCGCGCTCCCAATTAGCCGCTTTCTCGGCCTCCGGCACGTACTCGGCGTTGTCGTAGACCGCATGGCCCAGAAGCCGCACCGTCATGCTCTCTATAAGTACAGGTTGCGGATCCTTCGCCATCATCTCAAGCGCATCGGACACCGCGCCGTACACCTCAAAGGCGTCAAGCCCGTTTATCGTTTTGCCCGTTATCCCGTACCCCGCCGCCCTGTCGGAGAGCCGCTCGCAGTTGTACTGGCGGGAGACGGGCGTCGAATAGGCGTACCCGTTGTTCTCGACGAAAAACACGACCGGAACCTTAAACACCGACGCCATGTTCAGCGCCTCGTGGAACTGCCCCGTGCTGCTCCCCCCGTCCCCAATCACAGTAAGCCCAAACGCCTCCTCCCCCGCCCGCCGCGCCGCCCACGCCCCGCCCACCGCGACCGCGAGCATCCCCCCAAGGTGGCTAAGCATCGGAAACCGCCGCGACCGCGCGTCCCCGAAGTGCACGTTGCCCTCCTTGCCGTGCGTGGGGCTCTCAACATTCGCCAAATACTGGCAAACCGCCTCCCGCACCGGACACCCAAGCACAAAGTGCGCCGCCAAATTTCGGTGAAGAAGCGCTATAGAGTCAACCCCCGGGCGGAAAGGCATCGCCATCCCCACGGAGCTGGCCTCGTGCCCGCTTATCGGTATCACCGTCCCCTTAACAAGCCCCCTTTTGAAAAGCTCCTTAAAGCGGATGTCCACCTGCCGCGACACGTAAACCATAGGGTAAGCAACGCGCCAAAACTCCCGCCGATCCAAACGGCGCGGGTATCTGGGAACGCTGCTAAACACATCGTCCAAATTGTCGGACATAGGCGCTGACGAGACTGCTGGGCTGATAATGCCTCCATGGTACGGTGACTGCGACAGTATAAGCTAACAACATAATATATATTATGGCGAACGGGGGGCGGGAAAAAATTAATGGCGAGGGCGGGTTATGGGCGGGATTAAGAAAATTTATGTTTATTTTGTTTCGGCGCAATATTATATTAATATATTGAAGTACCGATTGTGTACCACTGAATGATATGCAGAGGAAGGAGGGGTGCCTTGGCTATAGAGACCCCGGCGCGCTTCAAAGGCAAAGAAGCTTTTTATGAGAAGATGCTGCGGAAGTTTGTTGATATGCTGCCCGCGCAGTGGGCCAATTTTGACGACGCCGTGGCGGACATGGAAAATACGAAAGTTTCCGTCCACACGATTAAGGGGACCGCGGGAAACTTGGACGCCACCGAGGTCTACCAGTGCGCGCTGCAATTCGAGACCTCGCTGCGCAACAACGCGCCCGACAAATACCTTTACCAGATGCTCATAGACGCGTGCGACGCCCTGAAAAAATCGCTGCCGCCGGCATAACGAACGGAAGCGACGCGCCTTTATGGATACCGACGGCGGCAAAAGCGACGCCTTTACACTGAGGGTAATCTTCCGCGGCGAAGCGGGCGACGGGATACTGAATGCGGGCGACATGCTCATGCGGTCGGCGGCGGCGCTTGGATTCTCCGCCGCAGTCCACAAGAGCTTCCCCCCGACCATTCGCGGGGGGGCGTGCAGCGCGCTCGTCACCGTGTCGGGCGAAGAACTATCCGCGCCGGTCAGCTCGGCGGCGGATTTTGTGTTTTTGCTTGATAAATCTACGCTTTTTGTGCACGGCGACGGCGGCACTTATCGCGGCGCGGACGGCTGCGCCAATACGGGCAGCAGCGTCAATGCCAATAATGGCGATAACGCCAACGGCCGCATCGGCGGCATAAAATCTTTCGCCCTGAACTTCGGCCTCTGCCCCCACATCAACATACACCCGCAGCTAAAATCTAGCTTCGCATTAGGGGTAGCGTCGCAAATCTTAGGCGTCCCGGAGCGGCTGATATTAAACCTAATCACCGAAAAGCTGAGGAAGAAAAACCTGACGGAGGAGAACGAAGACGCTTTCCGCAAAGGGCATGAGTCCGCTGCGGAGAGCATCATTCCTGCAATAGGCGCATCCCACAAACACGCCGGACGCCTATCGCCGCCCATGCCGATGCCCGGCAACCGCGTCGTTTTGGACGGCAACACGGCCGTTGCCCTTGGCGCGATCTCCGCCGGCTGCCGCATCTACGCCTCTTACCCCATCACGCCTGCGACGCCCATCGGCGAGCGCATGGCGCAATACCTGCACAGCTTCGGCGGGTTCGCCTATCAAGCGGAGGACGAAATTTCGGCCATCGGGGTGACGGCCGGCGCATGGTACAGCGGCGTCCCGGCGATGACCGCGACGAGCGGCCCCGGGCTCTCGCTGATGCAGGAATTTTTGGGCTACTGTTCAATGACGGAAACCCCGGCGGTTGTGGTCGACGTGCAGCGCGCGGGGCCGTCCACCGGCATGCCCACGATGCACAGCCAAGACGACCTCATGGCGGCGGCGTTCGGGGGGCACGGGGAAGATCAGCGAATAGTGCTTGCTGCGGCGAGCATCGAAGAGTGCTTCTACCTAACGATAGAGGCGTTCGACATGGCGCAACGCTTCCGATGCCCGGTGATACTCCTCTCCGACAGCGCGCTCGGGAACCTGCGGGCGACGTGCCGGCGGCCCGATCCGGCTCTAGGCTTAGACGGGATGCCGAAAATCGCGGCTGAGAGCGCCTTCGATATCGCGGGCTGCGGCGATGAACCGCCGCAGCCGCCCCACCCTGCCGGCCCCGACGACGCCCGCCCGCGCCGCATAACCGGCCTTGAACACGATGAACACTGCATGCCGAGCAACTCGGCGGAAAACCGCGTAAGGCAGCAGTATAGGCGCTTCAGCAAGATGGACAAGATCGAGTTGGATTACAGCCACATGCAGACGATAGACGCCGACGGCGTAACGCTGCGGACGCCGCGGTCGGAATTTGCAAAAAAGTTCAACATCGGCAACGGCGACGAAGACAACGACGCAGGCCCGCCCGCCGACCTTTGCGTAGTCTCGTGGGGCCTAAGCTCCGCGATGACGCGCTTCGCCGTGGCCGCGCTGCGCAAACGCGGGCTGAAAATAGCGTGCCTGTACCCAAGGCTCCTTTTCCCGTTTATCAGCGGGCACTACCTAAAGCTGCTCGAATTCTGCCCGCGCATCGCCGTCGTCGAGTCTAACTACACGGGGCAGCTTGCGTCAATGATACGCATGTACACCGGGATAAACACCATCCCCGTGAAAAAATACTGCGGCGACCCGTTCACACCCGAGGAGATCGAGGCGGAGCTTTACAACATCATCCAAATGGAGAATTTTATCCTCGACATCAGCGAGCACGAAGCCGGCGGAGACGGGGAGGTTCCGCATGAGTAACCGCCCGCACGAACGCTACTCGAATGGGCGCAAACCCTCCTGGTGTTCAGGGTGCAGCTACTTCACGGTGCTCTCCGCGCTCACCGAATGCTTCGACGAGCGCGACATCGCTCCGGAGGGGGTCAACGTAATCTCGGGGATCGGCTGCTCGTCGCGGCTGCCGCTCTTCCTCAACTGCCTCGGCATGCACACGCTCCACGGGCGGCCGCTGCCGGCCGCGATAGGCGCGAGGCTCGCGCGGCCGGATATCCCGGTGGTCGTGGCCACGGGCGACGGCGACCTCCTATCGATCGGCGCGGCGCACTTCGTCCACGCGGCGAGAAAAAACTTCGACATCACCGTGATATGCTTCGACAACCGCATGTACGCGATGACGAAAAATCAGGCCTCCCCCACTTCTCCAGTGGGGTACAAGGGGTCGCTTACCCCCTACGGCAAACTGAGCGCGCCGCTCAACATCGCGGAATTGGCTATCGGCAGCGGGGCGTCCATGGTTTGCAGGGCGTGCGCATACGACAAGGCGCACACAAAGAAAATGATAGGCGCGGCGCTCGATCACCGCGGCTTCTCGCTCGTGGAGGTGATAGCGCCATGCCGCACGTTCAACGGCCAGCAGAGGGAAATACTCGAACGGATGGACGACCTGCAAGATAGGGGGCATGAGGTTGACAACAGGGAAAGCGCTATGCGCGAGGCGGCGCGGGTTTATGATTCGGACAACAACCCTAAGGCTGTCATCCCTATAGGGGTGATATGGAAAAGCGGCGGCATGATTTGCTTTGACGATCAGGTCGGGCGGGTCTTGGATGAAAACACGCGCAAGCATTCGTCGGTAGATGAGATTTTAGACGATTTGAAACCGGGCAGGGGATGGTAAAATCCAAATCAAAATCAAAATCTTTTAAAGCTGTTGGGGACGGGGCTCTGCCCCGTAACGCCCCGACGCATAATCACCCCTCCTATCAATATCCTCCCCTCATAATCAGGGGAGGATACTTTTTAAAACATGCGCCCGCAGGGCGCGGAAACCGGTACGTCAAAATCTATGGGTTGTCGGCATATTAGACCAATTAAACAATGGCCCTGGGTCGATTTTGGCATCTTTGCGCACCCCCAATGCCACAGCCCGCTCGCCTGCTATTTGGTCGTGGCCTACGTATGTCATTTTTTTATGGTGACGCTTCTCAATATCAGCGCATAATCGGCTTAGCGCGCCATATTGCAACTTCGTAAACCCCGACGCCTCGGTCGCTAAGAGCTCAATCCCTATAGAGAACTCGTTGACACCCTTGCGGTTGTCCGGCTCCGGCATAATGCTCAACCCCGCGTGCCATGCCTTCATCTCTTCGGGGACAAGGCTGAAAATCTTGCCGCGGCGCGTAATCAAATAGTGGCTGCTGACCCCGTAATCACAGAATATTTTAAGAACCTGGCCTACGTTGTACGGATCGCCCGGGCAGATGTTGACCGCGCTCATGTAGTGGATAACGACGGTGTCAACGCGCCCGTCCGCCCGCGCCTCCCACAGATGCCGCTTCCCTGCCGATGAAATCAACGCGCCGACTGTCGACGCGCCGACGGCAAAATCATTCGCATCGTCAAGAATGCACTTATTGATTTTCATAAACAATCGCCCGCCCCATCAAAAAATTGTTGATATATAAACAAATATTTGCGTATCAATATAGAAAATACTTAGTTTTCATCAATGAACGCAAATCAAAATCAACGCCAAAACCCAAAAGCGGTACTAATAACCGGCGCGCACGACCGCCTCGGCCTTGAGATCGCTAAGGAGTGCTTGGATCTCGGCTACAACGTAATAATACACCACCGTACATCGGCAGAGCCGGCGGCGTCTTTGTTCAATGGCGACAACCGGGTCGCGTTCATCCACGCGGAACTCACCGAATCAGCCCAAAAGCTAATGGGCGACGCCGCAACGTTACCCCTAACCCTCGAAGGGCTAATCAACAACGCCGCTGTCTTCCAGCCCGGCGACATCTCCGACGTAGGCGGCTTCGAATGCGCCCTAGCCGTCAACACGCTCGCCCCGCTCCGCCTATCCGCCGAATTCGCCAGGCTGGTAAAAAGCGGCTGGATAATCAACGTCACCGACGCCCGCGCGGCGCATAGGAGCAAAAAATACCAGAACTATAGGATATCCAAACTATTCTTAGACGAGATCACCCGCCAGTCGGCCTATCTGTACGCCCCGGCGATAAGGGTAAACGCCATCGCCCCGGGGGCTGTCCTGCCATCCAGCGACGAAGAGCAAACCGTACTCGAAGGACTATCAAGCGGTATCCCCTTAAACAAAACCGGCGGCATAGGCGACATCCGCAAGGCCGTGAAATTCTTAATCGAGAGCGGCTACGTGACCGGCGCGGTTGTTCCGGTAGACGGGGGTTGGGGCTTGTAGGCGGCATAATGTATATTAGTATTGTTCCCGGATTCGTAAAAATGAGGGATTATGCTTGAGCGAAGAAAAATTATCGTGTCCATGACATCTTTCCCGGCTGCAATACCGTTTGCCGCCCAAGCCGTCCGTTCTATTCTATGCGGTTCAGTTAAACCCGACAAGGTTGTCCTCTACCTTACATTTTCGCAATTCCCAAACGGTGAGATCCCGCCCAAGCTTACGTCGCTTGCTGAGGAAAACACGCTGTTTGAAATTAGGAATTACGACGACGACATACGCTCCTACCGCAAGTTGATTCCAGCGCTTATTGATTTTCCAAACGACGTAATCGTAACGGTTGACGACGATGTTTTTTACCACAAAAATATGCTGCGCGATCTGCTACGCTCGCATGACCGGTATCCGAATGCGCTGATCGCCCACCGCGTCAAGCGTTTGAAGCCTAACACCCCATACCGCAAGTGGAGAAAATACAGATGGTACGGTTTCTTTATTAGAGATCTGCGGCCAAAATTTGGAAACTTGCAAACCGGAGTTGGCGGCGTTTTGTATCCGCCAAACTCATTGATGCCGGAGATGCTTGACCCAAAACTATTTACGAAAATGGCACCGACAACGGACGATATTTGGTTTTGGGCGGCTGCGGTAGCAAACGGGGTTAAGCTCGCGCCAGTGCCGTTTGGACACAGCAAACCGCGCGGGGTCGGCAAACCGAGATCGTTGTCCTTGCGTAGAATTAACGTTAAATCCGGCACAGATGTAAACCGTGCGGTACTTGAAAGTATTTTTGAAAAATATCCAATAATCAAAGAGAGGATAGAAAATGAAAAATGACACGGAGACGCCTGAGATTGACATAGCATGCCTTTGAGTAAACGGAAGCATCCGGTATGGCAAGCGAAGCGAGACACGGTCAAGGGAAATACGGAGAAGTACACATCGATCAGCTGTAAGGGACGCTTCGCCAATAACGATGTAAAGTAGTCACTCTCTTATATCGTTGAGGTCGAACCTATCAAAATAGTCTTGACCGCGCGGCTTGACCGTCCTAGCTCTGCCTCTGGCGCGTTTTGCCGAGAATTCCTCGTATGATTTTACAGCGTAGTGGTTTATGCGGATAATGTCTTGCTGCGGTTCGCGGTCTCGAAAGTGCTTCTTTATCGGCGATCCGTGCGAGTCGGCAAAGCGGCCGGATATCCTTGCCGCTTCGTGGCAACCAATAAAAGAAAAAACGCAGCGCGGGTCGACAATGGTCTTGACGTGCCGATTTGAAATGTGGTTAGGAAGGGAGTGATGCCTAAACCTCTCCATAACCCCGCCAGGCTCTTTCTTTTTCGCGCCGCCACTGCCGTATATCAACCAATTTATCTCAACTGCGGAAAAATTTTCAAACCGCTTTAGAAAAGCGGGTATAGTATTGTCTTTTATGGGAACGATGAATTCGTCTATGTCAATTACCGCAAGCCAGCGCGCGTCTAGCCTGTGCTTCTCCATACAATCGTCGTAGGCCGGCAACTGTCGCTTCACCCCAGGCCAAAACACGTATTCCACAAGTCCAGATTCGACATAGGGTGCAAGCGTCTCCTTTGTGCCATCGGCGCTTTCGTTGTCATAGATGTAGAATTTTTCAACGCCCATCTTTCGGTGCCACTCTATCCACTCGTCAAAATACTGGCCCTCGTTCTTGGCTATCGCGCAGACCGCCAGATAGTGCCGCGGCTCCGTTTTATCGCGCCACAAACGCACCTTGAGCAACGCCGCGCGAATCAGCCCATAGCGTAGGATTCCGCGCCACCTATTCCTCGCCATCTTGCACGGAATAAGGCCGGCGGCAATCTCTGCCAGCGCCTTTCTGGCGGTGAAAGCAACATCAGTTTTCAAAACCCGACTTCTCCGGCAAAATGCTGTCAAATGACATTTTTATATTCTCCATGACCCGCGCGTAATTGTTAATATGCACGTTATCATTGAGGCAGACCAGTTTGTACGACTGATTCCTTACCGCCACGGCCGCCTGCTTGGGCTTTATGATAAGCGGGAACATCTTAGTGTCGCTATAAGTATTGTATGGCTCAAAACTACCCCTACAAATCTGCCATGTGCGGAATAGCTCAGGGGTCAAATCCGATACCGAACGGAAACGGTGCGTGGAAGTCTCTAACAACTCCGCTTCAGCGGCCGCCCAAACTTCTTCAAACGTGTTCTTTAGGTACGGCTGCGCGTTATGCGGGGTACGCAGGGTGACGAATTTACCGTATGGCGAAAGGATATAGTTCCAGCGCGCCTTTATCCCATAACTCTTATCAAACCACTTATCGTGAAAGCGGCTCATTACCTCATTCTTGTCAAAGTGCTTATTTATGATCCTCATATTGTTTCGTATTCTCTTGCCCCACTGCGACAACCCGTCATTGATACGAAACGCCGCGATGTCGCATGGTAGTCCGTTTCTGAAAAAGCGCTCACGCTCAACATGGTTGGTTATAAAAAAGTCATCGTTGAAATAGACAAAATGCTCCGACAAACCCGGTATTTTGTGCAGGTGCATTTCGATCGAGCTTGAATTGAAGAGAGGCAAAAATTGTTTGGGGATATAGTCTTCGTGGCTGACAAGGCAAAGTTTCGGATTATGAACGTTCAGCCATTCCGGTTTCTGACCGCAAGTAATAAAGTGGATTTTGCGCACCCATGGCGCAAACTTCTCCACGCCCCTAAACCAATACCTCAGAAAGCCATAATCGCGAAAACGAGCCTCCGATACCTCGTTTTTTGAGTTGTCGATTTTGCCGGCATACCTAGCGAACTCCTCTTTCCACGCTGGATCGGACATATCTACCCATGTAACTACGAAGTCTATATCCACAAATATCCTCCCGATAACGAGATGCTTCGATTACGATAATTTCAATTTTGTTATATACTGCTCCGCCGCCGCCGAGCAATCCTGCGCTTAGCTATAGGCAGCATACATACCTATAAGTCTAAATCCGCTTAACGGTGCGTGGCTTTCTCTTTCATCGGTATCCTCATACCGCCGAATAGACGTATTCGACCTAACGCGATAGCTATTTCACGAAAAACTTTAAACAAGCCTTGGGAATCGCATCGAACCGATTTTGAATTCCGCTCATACATACTGTAAAAGCCGTATTTTAATGCGTCTGTTTTATCTTTTATTCGCAATCCGTCCGCTTCAATCAGCGAAAATGCTTCTTCCGCGTTTTCGGGTTTGTAACAAATGTCTAGATATTTGTAAAATGCAGCGCACAATAGTATGACAGGTTTTCCCCAATACGCAGCCTCTACCCCGATCGTCGATCCGAAAACCACGACTTTCTCCACATTTTCTAATAATGAGTATGAACTTATTTCATCACCCGCTTTGATCACCGTTACATTATTATAAATATCGCCGAGTTTGAGCAACGATGTATGGTATCTGTACTTTACGTTCTTAAGATTTGGATGTACCCTAAGATAAAAGTGAAAATTTGTATTATTCTTAAAGTGTTCCAAAATCTCAGCTATGCCCTGCTGTTGCGAAGCGAATACTTGATCATCGTCGTATTCGCTGTCAATCGAAGCGAATTCGTCCTCTGAGCTGGTAAAAATGGCGATATTCCTCTTTGACTTGTCAAACCCATCGGGCATGGAACCGTATTTTTGCTTCTTCGTATATACCCTATCGCCTGCGTAGAGCGATCCTCTCTTGTTTGCAAAAAAAGTATCGCCGATCATTTGCTTTTCATCTTCGGGTAAATTCGATTCATCCCACGTTTTCCTTATTAAATCGCAAATAGGCTTGATGCCATGCACGAACGCATTTTCAAAACATATATAATTTCTGTTCCTGACGGAACCCCCGGTCCTAATATTTTCATAGCATCGGGTTGTGTACCCCAAGCTTTTAGCTAACTCAAGAACCGGCCTAGTTTCAAAATGACGCCCGTTGTAGAGAGATACCTTGTCCGGGCGTACTTTATCCAACACATTGCCCAAAAGTTCTATCAAGATACACTCGGCTTTGAGATATTGGTTGAAATATCTTCTAAAATTACCATCTGTCTCAGGGTATAAATTTCGAGTAAGCGTGACATACGTTGAGAACGCGCCATAGCCTATCTTTACATTCTTGTAGGTAAGCGCTTTGATTTCTTGAGCGGAATCGTAATCAAAGCGGAGCGAATCCACAGCCAATTTATTTTCAGGAAGATAAAAGTCCTTGTAATGGAGAACCTCAATGTCCTTAGGCAATCGGCTGAAAAGATGCTTTCTGTAATTCCTGCACAAAACACAAAAAACCTTTTCCGCCCTCGGGTTTGACTTACAGATATTCACCGTAGAGTCGCACACCAAAATTTTAACTGTATTTTCAACAGAACGGTGCTCTTCCTCGGCTAAATTACGCATAAAAAAATTGTCCCGTAGATAATACGAATGTGAAAAATGTATAAGATGCGTCATGATACTACCTTTCTATAATGAATTTATCCAAAAAAGGTTCACCGGCGCGATAATCCCTATTTGCCTGCTTACCTAAAATATCCTGCAAATATCTAGGGTGCATACCGTCGCCAGGACGAACCGAGCGAATATTTTCTTCTGTAAACGTCTCTCCCTTTTTTATGTCCGCCGCAACAAAGATGGAGCGGGCGAATTTGCGGTTGCGCTCGTTTACGTCATAACTTACTAAACCGAGTATCTTTTCCGTATTGCGGATCGCCCGAACCAAAACCTCGAATTCGTTCGGGTTTAGCGAAAATTCGGCGTCTGGGCCGCCCAACTCGCGGTCGAGAATTAGATGTTTCTCAACAATGGTCGCGCCGAGCGCTACAGCGGCAACGGCCGGCTCATTTATAGTAGAGTGGTCGGATAACCCGACCTTAATGCCCTGCGGCCCAAAGCGCCGCACCATGTCGCCTACGGTCAAAATATTCATATCTTCGTGCTTGGCAGGATAGGCGGAAGTGCACTTCATGAGCGTGATATCGTTATTACCAACAGACTTGCATGTGTCTATGGCCTCTTGTATCTCAGAGAGGTGTGATACTCCAACAGAAATGATCATCGGCTTGCGCTTACGCGCCGTATAAGTGATAAGATTGTAATCCATCGCTTCAAAACTTGCGATCTTGTATTTAGGCACATCCAACCCATCAAGAAAATCAACCGCTGTTTTGTCAAACGGCGCGGAAAAGATTTCTATCCCAATACTGCGCGCATAATCAAACAGCTCTTTATGCCACTCCCAAGGGGTATACGCCCGCTCATAGAGTTTATAAAGAGTCGTGCCGTCCCACAAGGTTCCGTGGTTTATCCTAAAATACTCGTTATCGCAGTCTATGGTCATCGTGTCGGCCGTATATGTCTGCAACTTAACGGCGTCAGCGCCGGCGGCCTTAGCCGCGCTTATGGTTTTACGGGCAATGCCAATATCACCGTTGTGATTAGCGGATAATTCAGCTATAATAAATGTCCTATCCAAAACAATGCCTCTCCGTTTTATTTGTTAGATCGCGAAACGCTGCACCTGGCCGATAAGCCTTACAGTTGTCCGCTATCTTCCTTTACCGGTATCTCTAAACCTTTAATTAGGCGCATTTGCTTAAATACCCTCATTATTTCCCGCAAAATTTTAAACACGACATACGGGTAAAATCCGTTTGGTTTACGGTTTTTATTTCTATCATACATACAGTAGAAGCCATATTTCAAAGCATCTGCTCTATCTTTCGCCGGCAATTCGTCCGCCCCGATTAGCGAAAACGCCTCTTCCGCGCTTTCGGGTTTGTAACAAATATTCAGATATTTATAAAACGCCGCGCACAAGAGTATTACCGGTTTTCCCCAATAAGCCGCCTCTACCCCTAACGTCGATCCGAAAACCAGGACTTTTTCCACGCTTTCTAACAATGAGTATGAGCTTATCTCGTCATCAGCTTTAATTACCGTTACGTTTGTATACAGATTGCCAATATCGAGCAGTGACGTATGGTATCTGTACTTTATGCCGTTAAGATTGGGGTGTATTCTAAGATAGAAGTGAAAACGCGTGTCATTCTTAAAATATTCCAATATCTCGGCTATGCCCTGCTG
>JAIRUL010000085.1 GCA_031254445.1 Chitinispirillales bacterium | reverse complement strand
GAAAGCGTTTTTGGACAAGGCCATTGCCTTCTTAAACTCGCGCGGCTCGCCTGCGCCCCTCTACGCGAACTTTTTTGACATTGAGGGCAACCTCCTTCCGGAGGAAGACACCGAGCAGTTGGGCGGCGATGAGCTAAACATCATACGCAAGAGGCGCGAGCACAGCCACCTCACGGTGGGCATGTGGGCCGCCGCCGCGATGGCCAGCGGCGGGGCGGCTTTGGCCGAGGGCTATAGCGACGAGCTCCTAAAGTTTTACAAGCCCGGGACAGACTTTTGGGGCTATGCGGTCGATCCGAGCGGCGGCACGGAGGACACCTTGCACAACGAGATGTACTTCGACCAGTTCTTGGCGTGGTTCGGCGCGTCGATACTCGGCGGCGTTTTCACAAACGTCTGGGAGGATTTGAAGGACGGCGTCCCCGCCGGCCCGCCGGAGTGGAAAACGAGGCCCTATCTTAACACCTACGATGTGAACGCGAGCGTTGAACCCCTGCGCGTGCGCGGTGCCTTTACGCGCAGCGTCCGCTGGACTGCGACGTTTACGCACGACTCAACGGGGAAAACGGCAACGTTTTCGGCGAGCTCCGACACGATAGACATGCTTTGGTATGGGCTCTCTGAGAGCGGGGTCTTCATGCCGCAGGGCTTCTACACGCTTACGATAGACGCGCCGGGGCTTGCGTTCCCCCACTCGGAGAGCAGGCTTTGGCTCGGCAAGTCCTACGACCTTATGCGCGGCAATAGGCTTTTAGTAGACGACTTCGCCGATGGCGACGTTATCCCGTACATAGGGACGGTGTGGACGAGTTTTTTTGATTCGCACCCAGGCGTAGGCGGAACTTCTGCCGCCACGGTCGGCGTGAAGAAAGAGAGCGACGGCAGCAAGTGGCTGCATTGGGATTATACGCTGGGCCGCGACCTCGGTTTCGATCCATACGCCGGATTAGATTGGAGTTGTAGGGCATCGGATGGAAGCCCTATGAACCTCACTGGTATTGACACGCTGATAATTCGTGCAAAGGTGCCGAGCGGGACGCGCGGCGTGTCGGTGCAGCTTGTCTCCGACGATTTCAATTTTCCGGGCGAGTATCAATACTTCTCTGATTCGATAACCTTGACAACTACGTCAAGAGAGTTTGCCTTGCCCATAGCCGCGTTCAAGCAGCGCGCCGACGGTAGCGGCAAGAGTTTCGCCACGACGCTCCAAACGGTAACCTCAATACGC
Source organism: Chitinispirillales bacterium (assembly GCA_031254445.1). Taxonomy (GTDB): domain Bacteria; phylum Fibrobacterota; class Chitinivibrionia; order Chitinivibrionales; family Chitinispirillaceae; genus GUT77. The sequence continues at coordinate 2,573 of JAIRUL010000085.1, read as the reverse complement.
TTCCAAGTGCAGACCGCAAGCGGCACGACGGGGACGCTAATGGTCGAGAGCATGTACTTCGCGGGAGACGTATCGAGGCTCTACAAAGCGCCCCCGGATTACATAGAGCCGACCGGACCCATAGGCCCACCGGAAGTCATAAAGGTTTCGCAAAAGTTCGGCGCAGGGGCAAAGTATTCGGTTAAAAGAGGCGCGGGGGTAATAAAGATAACGATGCCAAGCAACATGTCCGGGGCAAACGCGATGGTGGTTGACGTGCGGGGGAGGGTAGTGAGGAGGATGGCAGTCGCGCAAAACGGGCAACTAAGCGTGTCGACGAAGGGGCTTGCAAAAGGCCTCTACTTTATCGATGTTAGGAAGCAAGGCGTAGGGAATTTAAAGTTGCGGGTAGGGAATGTGAAGTGAAGACTTTAAAAGATAAAAAGACTTTAAAAGATTAAAAGATTTTAAAAGATAATGAACAACAATCTAGTTGTCAAGAAAAAGCGCCACATCGCCGTGTCAATCCTGATCGGCGTCTATGTGGCAATCAGGACGGTGTTTGTTGCGTATGCCGTCATCTTTACCATTGTGGCGACGTGGGCGCTCGTCAAGGGGTATTGTTACTTCAACGATACGGTCATGGCGCCCATAAACGAGGTTAAGGCGCTAAAGAGCAACAATCCCGAAGAGTCGGCCTACATGGCGCAGTACCGCCAGGAGCTCCGCGATAAGGGCGAGAGCGACACGCTGGTTTGGAAGTTCGTCCCGCTCGACTCGATATCGCAAAGCCTGATAAACGCGGTACTAGCCGTGGAGGACGACGGCTTCTACATGCACCCGGGGTTCTCGCTCGATGCCATAGTCGAGGCCATAGAGTACAACAAGTCGATAAACGCCAACAAGAGGGGGGCGAGCACGATAACCCAGCAGTTGGCGAAAAACATGTTCCTGACGCCCGAGAAAAGCTTCGAACGGAAGGTAAAAGAGCTTGGCTACACGCTGCTCATGGAGAAGTACCTCGGCAAAGACCGGCTACTGGAACTATATATGAACTACGCCCAGTGGGGCAAAAACATCTTCGGCTGCGAAGCCGCCGCAAACACGTACTACAAGAAGGGCAGCCGCGGGCTAACGCTTCTAGAGTCGGCGAGGATGGCATCGTGCCTAGCCATGCCAACCAAACTCACGCCGCACTATACCAAGTCGGTCTACATGGGGAAGCGGATAGTGATTATAGCGAACAATATGTATATCCGTAACAAGCTGGACGATGCGGGATATATGGCGCTGACGGGGACTTATCCGCCGGGGAAAGAAGATGTCGGCGAAGAGCCGTAAGCCTTTTGCGCCCTTAGCGGGGCGCATGTTTTAAAACATGCGCGCCCCGCTTTTAATCCAAATAAAATCTCCCAACATTATTGATAATCTTAGCGTTGCTATGCAGCCCCTTGAACCAATCGCTGTAGGCCGACTGCCGCCCCTGCGTCCTTGCCATGTCGGCCGCCTGCGCCGCCTGCGGGTTGTTTGCCGGGTCGAAGGTTGCCGGCGGATCCTTGGTAACCACGCGGACGAAGCTGTAGCCGGTTTTGTCGCCTATTAGGCTGGAGATCGCGCCCTCGGGCAGGCTGAGCGCCACCGCCGCGGTTTTGGAGGATGCGCCTAGCTGCGGTATGAAGCCTCCGGGCGTCTGGCTCTCGGCTGTGCCGGCCACTATGCGCTGGTCGCTCCCCTTGATCTCGTCCAATGCCGCGCCGCCCCTCACCTTTTCCAAAACCTGCTCGGCGTAAGCCTTCGCGCCCGTCATAGAGAGTGTGTCCTTGAGCGCGTCCACAATTTGGTCGCGCACGGCGGAGAGCGGCAGCAAGCCCTTCTTCGTCCTCTCTTTTATGCCGAATATATAGAAAGCGCTCTCGTTGTCGAGCACGTCGGAGATCTCGCCCTGCTTGCGGCTGAAGGCGAACGCGCCCACGCCGGAGAGGTAGCCGACCTTGGGCGGCAAGTCGCCGCGCTTAAAGAGCCCGGTCGAGTCGAGCGACACGGAGGAGTCGGTTGCCGCGCCGTCGGCGAAGCCCTTATCGGAGAGCGCCTTTCTAATCTGGTCCGCCCTCTCGGAGAGCGCGTCTAGCGTCTCGTTTGACGGGCTATCCTTTATAAGGATGTGGCGCGCCCTAATTTTGAAATCACCGCTGGAGTCCGGCTCGCCGCGCTCCTCTAGCTTTATGATGTGGTAGCCGAACGCCGTCCGCACGGGGTCGGATATCGCCCCGGGCTCTAGGGCGTACGCCGCCGCTTCGAACTCCGGCACCATCGCGCCCTTGCCGAACCAGCCTAGATCGCCGCCGTTTGCCGCTGAGCCCTCGTCGTCGGACTCAAACTCAGCCTCGGACTCGAACGCCGACTCGCCCGACTCTATCTTCTTCTTTATGTCGAGGAGGTTATCCCTATTCAGCAAGATGTCGCTTGCCGTCGCGGTCTTGGGGATCTTCACAAAGTAGAGGTCGGCCTGCTCCTCGCGGTGGAAGCTGCTCTGGTGCGCCGCGTAGTAGTCGCTAATGGCCTTGTCGGTGAACGTCGCCGTGTCGGCGACTTGG
>JAIRUL010000078.1 GCA_031254445.1 Chitinispirillales bacterium | reverse complement strand
GATGAAAGGAGATAGTCCAATATCTGTTAGCGATGGCATTAAACTAATAAACTATGGTTGCTTTGGTAACATAAAACGTAACCGAGAGAGGTTTGAGGCGGTTTTTGGCGTTAACAACTACGTGGGAAAACATAGAAAACGAGCAGGATCTCAAGAGGTTACCTTGGATATGATTTATGACCTGATCGAGATAGCGAAGAAGTATGCCGATGCTCTAAGCATTACTAATATGGATTCATTAAAAACGGTTTTTCAAGAGACGTTGGACGCTATGGAGAAAATATGGGATGTTGTAGTTGACAAATCTGGAAAGCGTTGGTATATAGAGCATGGTACTAAAGATTCGGGTGAAAGGAAAGGAGAGATGTTAAGAGAACCGTTTAGGTATATAAATCTTAAAAAGGATTATTTACTTGAAAAAAGAAATAAAATCCAAAGCGCGTTGAATGAATGGGAGGAGTGTAAATAATTTTCGTAAATGATAGCCCAAAATGGGTCTGTCCAAAATCTGTGTAAACTACCGTTAGGGATTATATTTACACTCCATATTTACAAAATAAGCCTAATGTAGGTCGATCGAACCGGCGACACATCGCACCGAATACCCGCTATACTTGTCGCTGTGGAGCAGGTACACGCCGAAGTAGTCGTAGGTCATTTTCCAAAGGTACGCGGATTCCGCCCCGTACTCCGACGCGCTCCACCAGCTACCACGGCCACCGACACCGTAGGAGCTGTCATCGGAGAAGCGGAGGCCTCCGGGCAAAGCCGAAAATTCGTAATAATCCGTACCGTTGCCGCTCGCACCATCTTTATTATTGCTCCAACCGCTTGTTGATTTAAGTTTTTTCCCCGCAACCTCCTCGCCCCCCGCCAAAAAAACCAAATCATCCCACTCTTCATTCATCGGCAACCGCCACCTACCGCCCATACTATTACAAGCTTTTTTTGCGGCTTCCCACGTATACAGCCTTCCGTATTTCGCACAGTAAGAAGCGCTGTCGTTATAACACCAGCTACCGGTCGTTTCGATATTGATGTTCTTTTTAGTCCAAGTTAACATGCCAATCTTAACACTACCGCCCGGATTGGCCTCTCCGCTCGCAACAGTCACAGCTACAGCCAACACAACCCCGACCCGAAGCACCGCCGCTTTGATACCCACAGAATCCTCCGTCGTTAGTGATTTAACGAAAACACTACGGTAAAACTGATGAACTAACATATTAACGATATCTTTTTCCATTTCTATTGTACATGGATCCGTCCGAATGTCCATTGCCCTATCACTGCCTTTCCGTCCTCTTCCACACCGCCGATCTTATGCCGCCCGCGAACCTCAGGGCTCCTAGGAGCAGCGCTAAGTTCATGGCGAAAAAGTAGAAGATGTGCCTATTTATCCTAAGCGGGATCCGGTGGTACATCATGCCTGAGAGCGAGAAGATTATCCCGCACGAGAGCATAAATTTGTAGACGCCTAGGTCGCTAAGCACGGCTATGGCAAGGCACGAGAATATGCAGAAGAGTATGAAGAACGGCGAGAACCAACGCGTCACCTTATGCGAGATATAGCAGAACCACGGCCAACCGCGCAAGGGGTTGAAAAAGTCTAAGAGCCATAGGAACGACTGGAAGTTGCCGGCGCCTATGCGCACCCTGCGCTGAAACTCCGAGCTGACCTTTTCGGTCATGTCCTCTTCGGCGACGGCGCCCATTTCGTAAACGATCCTATAGCCTTGGCGGACGATGTTCATCGGTATCAGCACGTCGTCGTTTGAGTATGCGTTTTTAGGGATAGGTTTAAAGAGGCTTTTGCGTATCGCGTAGGAGCCGCCGAATGCCGATATTGTGCTGTGGAGCCTGCCTTCCAACACCTTTTGGTGCGACTCGAAGCTGCGGTAAACGGTTTCGGCGTTTTCGCCGCCGTCTGTGATTTTATGCTCTATGTGCCCGGCTACGCCGCCAACCTCGGGGTCGTAAAAGTGCTTCGCCATCGCCCTTAGGCAGTCGGGGCGGTGCATGGTATTAGCGTCTGTCAAAAGAACGATTTCGCTCTCTATCTCCGGCACGAGCCCGTTTATTACGCCGGTTTTGCCGCCGCGCGCGGGCGAACGCCTAAAGTGCACGCGCGGGTCTGTTACGGACTCTACTATTTCGTCGGTTTTGTCGTCGGAGCAGTCGGAACCCACCCACACGGATATTTTTTCGGGCGGGTAGTCTAAGCTCAAAATGTTTTGTATTTTTCGCGCGATAACCTTTTCTTCGTTGTAGGCCGGCACAAGTACGCCGATATGCGGCATATAGCCGTCGCTGCACTTGACGGGGCGCTTGAAAAGCCACGCGAAGAGCGCAAGCAAGGCCGGATAGAGCAGGTACGAATAGACGACTATGGATAGAGACGCCCAAAACACGACCTTAAAGAATGGCAGCATTCAGCTCTCCGGCGTTTCGGCATTGATTGACAGGCGCGGTTCGCAGCCCGCCATCTCCCCGCCGCCATCCGGCGGGCCGGGTCGTGTATTTTTTTGCCCTTTGGCTTTAATTGACGGATGCAATAGATATCTGAAAAACGTAAATCCGGCCTTGATTATCCTCTTCGCCTCAGCCGGATTGGCTATCATCTGCTTAAACTTATCAAATATGTACGTTAGCCGCAGATAAAACTCGCGCCGCGCCCGGTCGCAAAAAGCGACAAGCTCTTCGTAACGCAAATCGGGGTTTGACACCACGGACGAGTGCAACCCCTCGTCGGTAAGCCACTCTCTAAAATTGTTTGAAACTACCCACCCTTTTTCGCGGAAGTACTCGTAGTCGCTCGTTCCGGGATAGACCATTATGGGATAAAACTGCGCGGTGTCGGGGTTTAGTTCCTTGGCAAACGCGAGCGTTTTTTCCAGCGTATCCTTAGTCTCGCCGCGGTTGCCGACCATAAAGCACCCATGCACCATAATGCCCGCCCGCTTGGCGTCGCGCGTAAACGCGGTTACCTTGTCGAGCGTGATTGATTTCTGTATGTTGTCTAAAATAGCCTGCTCCCCGCTTTCGAACCCCACGCAAAAAAGGCGGCACCCGGCTTTGCGCATGAGGCACATCGTCTCGTAATCGACGTCGGCGCGGGAGTTGGCGGACCACGGGATTCTGTGGCCGCCTGTCGCGATGAGCGCCTCGGAAAGCTCGCGGCAGCGCTTGCGGTCGGCGGTCAGCGTGTCGTCCTCTATCATTATCTCCTTGACAGTAGGGAAGTTGTCCCGGATATACAGAAACTCCTGAACGATAGATTCTATGGAGCGTTTGCGGTACTTGTGCCCCTGCATGGTCTGCGGCAAAACGCAGTAGGTACAGCGGAACGGGCAGCCGCGGCCGGTCACTATCACTATAAGGGGGTGGCGGCTGTGGCCGTAGAAGTACGGGCCGATGTCTAAGTACTTGTGGTAGACCTCCGATACGAAAGGCATGGCGTCCAAGTCTTCGATGTGCGGGCGCGCGTCGTTTTTGCGGATTTGCCCGGCGCTGTCTCTGAACGCGAGGCCCCGCACCGCGCAGAGCGCTTCGTCTACCGGGTTTACCGGGGGCGCTTCCGGCGCGGCGGCGCTTTCGGGGGCGACCGCCGCGCATAAGGCGGAGAGCTTCCCCGCAAGCTCCACGAGCGTTTCGTCGTACTCGCCGAACGCGGCGGCGCTTATTTTGGGCGAGAGGGCGAGCGTCTCTTCGGGCAGCGCCGACACGTGGGCGCCCACAAGCACAACAAAGATGTCGGGGAACACGCGCTTTAGCTCCGCGCCCACGTCTATATCGCTGTATATGGACGGCGTGGACGTGTCAAGCACCGCCATGTCCGGTTCGAAATCGCGGATTGCGGCTATCACTTCGTCGCGCGACAACCCCGCCGCCGGCGCGTCTATGAGCCTGATGTCGTGCCCGGCTTTCTCTAAGTACCCAACGGCGTAGCACAGCCACATCGGGTAGTAGAGCGTGCCGCTCTTCGTCACCGCCGGCGAGCGCGACTCGCGGGAATACTTGGGCAAAAACGGCGGATTTAGCGCTAAAATTTTCATTAATAGGTACTCTTGCCTCTCTTAACCCTTAAACGCGCTATCGATCTTAGCCTTGAGCGGCCCCTTGGCCAAGAGGCCCACGTGCTGCTCCACAACCGAGCCGTTCTTGAAAAACAACAGCGTGGGGATGCTGTTCACCCCATACTTCGCCGCGGTGCTCGGGCTGGTGTCGACATTGACCTTGCCTACCACCACGCTCCCGGCGTAATCGGCGGCGAGCCCCTCCACTATCGGAACAAGCGCCTTGCAGGGCCCGCACCACTCGGCCCAAAAGTCTACAACCACCGGCAGAGGGTTCTCAAGCACCTCCGCCGCAAAGTTCTGATCGGTGAATTCCTTCGTCGAGCCGCCCATATTGATATGCCCCTCCTTATTTTGTGCGCCCATGGATAGATTAATTAGTATAAAATAATTGAATGGCAGGGGGCGTGTCAAACAATGGGCAATGTTCAATGCTCAACGCTCAATGATGAGCAGTGAATTAATGAACAATGAACATCGCTAATACAATATCGGCGAAGCCGTTCCGCCATTGAGCGTTGAACATTGCGCGTTGCCTTTATCACATCAAATGCCTCAGCGCCCACACAAGCCTCGGAAACCTCCCCACGCTCAACCCGAAAATTTTCGCCATCGATACCTTGTCCGCCGACATGCCTTTAAGCGTCTTCGCCGCGCGGTTGTAGTCGTCGTCCGGGACTCCGGCGAGCGAGCCTTTGGCTTTGGCTAATTTTAGATGGCGCGCGCCGCGTTTTTCTACCCACGCCTTTTCGTAGCCGGCGCAGATCTTTTTCATCAGTTTAGCGTTGCCCGCGCCGCTAAGCATATCGAACGCCGCGCTGCCCGCAAGGCCGCCGGAGATGAGCGCCTCCGATATCCCGGCGCGCGATATCGGGTTTGTCGCGCTGGCCGCGTCGCCGCATTTTATGAACCCGGGCAGGGCTATGTTGCCCCTGCGGTATCCGCATGGTATTGATCCGGCAAAGTATGTGAGCGCTTTGGCCTTCGGGAAATTCTTGCCCATAAAATCATTCAGCAGGGTTTTGATGTTGACGCCCTTTATC
>JAIRUL010000262.1 GCA_031254445.1 Chitinispirillales bacterium | reverse complement strand
TCAGACGAAGCCTACGGCTTCATAACGTGTGGCGCAGAGCCGCCACACAAAGTCAAAGTCAACATCAACATCAAAACCATCCACACCGCCGCCTTTGACTTTGACGTTGGCTTTGTGTGGCGGCTTTAGCCGCCACACGTTATGAAGCCGTAGGCTTCGTCTGAAAAAGATTTAAAGAATTTGACTTTTATAGGCTTCGTCTGAAAAAGATTTAAAAAAGGCTTTGACTTTGTAACCAATCAATCACCAGTCCCCCGCTCCTGCGGCAGCGGCGGCGGCGGCGGCGGCGGCGGCTTCCGCCTCCGCCTTTGCCACCGCGCCCGCCCTCGCCTCCGCCTCCCGCCTAGCTTGGCCGCCAGAGGCGCCCATCATATTAAAACCGCTCTCCCTCGCATCGCTGCCTACTATCTTCAAATCCATCCTTTGATTATCTTTTTTGCCGATGTAGTAGGCGTGCCATGCCGCCGCCGCCACACTAGACGAGGTGGCAAGCCCACTCATGTTCAGCACGTACAGCCCGTTGATTTTGCCGTTGTATATCTCGTTATAGTGCTTCTCCCGCGACTCCTCGTCGTCCCCGTGTTCGTCATAAATGGTTTTGTTCTCATCGTGGTCGAACTGGATGAGCCTCCGCTCCGCCTGCCCGCGGTACTGCACGTAACCGACATTGAGGCTTTCGTCGCACAGCGCAAACACCAGCGAAAAATCCTTTTTTTTGTCGATGGACGCAAACATGATCTTCCCTTCGGGGGGCGGGTCGCAAATGGCCGGGTTTTGCGAAGCGAGCTTGGCGAAATCGGGCGTTAGCATTTTTTCCGTTGTCCTGTCGAACGGGACTCGAATCTCAAGCATCCCGCATGCGTAAGCGGCAATCTCGGACTGGTTGTATCCAAATGTGATTCCGACGCTGTCAAAGTAAAAATTCTCGCTAAACGGTATCGTATCCTCCGAAACGCAGCTTGCCCCCTCCTCGCCTTGAGCAAGAAATCTTGCTTTCAGGATTTTGCCCCACGCCTTATCCGCCGGATTTTTGATAATATCTTTTAATAAAACAGGCCTATTGTTTTTCAGGTCGAACGTTTGGGTTTTTACGGTATGGCCTCCGTGCGCGCCTCCCCAAAAACCGCCGTGCGTATAGTTTATCGTCAGAAAGTTGCCTGTTCTGGAAGAAACCTCCATTTGGAAGTAGTCTTCAAGACCCATCCCGCTGTAGCCGATCCAGTCGTTTTTTCCTCTATAGTCGGAAAGATACCGCTCTTTCAGTTCTGCAAGCGCCTTTCTGAGGCCGTTTCTCGAATAGTCGTCCGTGGCGATCTCCGCCGGGGCGTATATGCTTTTGAGCAGCGACTGGTATGTGATAGAGATAGAATCAAAAACGAGAATTTTTGCTTTAAAGGAGTACATTGCGGTTCTCGATAGCGCGATAGAATCGGAAATGTGTAAAACGCCGGCGGTGTCTACTTCCTCCTCCTGTTTTTCAGCCGCTTGTTCGCCGCTGCCAGCTCCGCCGTCCTGAACGCAGCGCACGGAGAAGCCGCCCCTCGGATCGGCATCCATCTCGGTCACGCCGTCGCCGTCGCCGCCGAGCACGTACGCAACGCGGCCTAGGCCGCCCTCCGAGGGGCTCCACCAAAAGCCGTTGCGGCCAATGGCGGCGAACTCGCCGTCGGGGTCGCGTTGGCCGCCGGGAAGAGCCGAAAACCCGAAATCATTTGTACCGTTGCCGCTCTTGCCCTCGTAATCGTCCCAGCCAGTTTTTGATTTAAGCGCTTTGCCCACAGGCTTATCCCCCATAGCCTCAACCAGCTTGCCCCACTCTTCGCGGCTCGGCAAATGCCACCCGCCCGGGCAGACGAGCTTAGAGGTCTCCCAATCGTACAGCCTGCCGTAGGTTTTACAGTTGGGCTCGCCGCCGCCGTAACACCACGCGCCGCCGGTTTTGTAGTTGAGGTTCTCCGCCATCCACGTCTGCGCGCCGATTTTCACCGTGCGGTACTTCTGCTTATCTCTGGAGTCGGTAAAGCTCCCGCCGGCAGCTTTGCCGCCGCCGCAGGCTACGATAATTACAATAAACGCCATAGCCATAGCAAATGCAAAAATAACGCTAACTGCGGCTAACGCCCTTTTGTTGATACGCATGGAGGCCTCCTGAAAGGCGGTTCGGTTTTATGGGAATGCGCTCGCTACTTGGGTTAATATATAATATGGCGGGGGGAAATGCAAGGGGATTGGAAATCAAAATCGACGCATCAACTTACAGCGCTTCGCGGTCAACCCTTAACGCAGCGAACAGACATGCCGTCATTGCGATTCCAGCCGCGGTAGTACTCCTCGGCTGTGTCATCATCAAAATACATTTTTATGGTGTACGCGCTGCTTTCCCCCCCGGCATACCCTCGGAACCAAATGTGGCTATCGATGCCGGCATGCTCCGTTATGCACCACAGCGGGCGGTGTGCGCTGGTGTCGCTGTATTTCGTTGCGCTCCACCATTCGCCGTACCAGCCAGAAGCTTTGTAAGTGCCGCCCCAGAGCCAGCCGCCTGCCAGTGCGGAAAATCCGTAGTCATCCGTATTATCTGTACCGTAAACCTCATTTTTCGCCCAACCGCCGCGGTTTATCCCGTCCCCGATGGACATCCTTTTTGATTTAAGCTTCTTCCCCGCAACGCAACTGCCCCCGGCGTATTGAATTAGCGTATCCCACTCGTCGCGGGTTGGCAAATGCCACCCTTTCGGGCAAGCCGCCATCGCGTCATCCCAACCATACAGCCTGCCGAACATTTTACAGTTGCCGGCATAGTTTTGATAGCACAAGCTATGCTTCGTAGCGAAATTGAGATTCTGCGCCATCCACGTTTGGTTTCCTATCGTCACGGCGCGGTATTTCTGCCAGTCGCGCAGATCGATAAACGAGTCTTTTTGTTGATTGCATGCAACGATGCAAAGCAAGGCCGTCAGCATAAGCGCATTTTTCATTTTTTTCCCTTATTGCAGGGGCGGCCTTGCGGCCGCCCCTATTATTTATAAAATCAAAATTCAAATTCTGCGACTTCTACCTTTGCCTCTTTGATTGGTTTTTTCGTATTCGGCAATTGAAAACATACAACCCGCCTCCGCTCGGCGCTACTGTGCGCATATTTTGTGAAAATCTCTACCATGACGGTTGACGGCCCGGAGGCAGTAAATGGGCGAGCTCCGTAATAATTAACGTAAACCCGGTACTTTCCCTTAACCGCCTTTTTCAAAATGAATTGTTCCGGGCCGTAACCGTCTGTATTGTCGAAGCTCATATGCCCGCCGATCTTCGTATCGCTATTGTCGTAGCTGCACACTTCGTTTAGCGGATCTTTTACGTATAGATCTATGTCGGCGTTGTTCATATTCCAGTTTATGACCACGCGGACATCAACCGGAACGTTTGTTATCAAGCGTTTGTCAATTTTTGACGCGTTGAGCTTTGCGTTTTTGGCGATCAGGCGGTTTATTTCCATAATAACAACCTCCTCTATTCCGTTGCTGCTTTCGCTGATGTCTGCCGAATATGATTTTGTGAGCAGCGCATAGAGCGAGTCAAGCGCGGCCTGCGCCTCCCCGTTGTCGGCAAGGGCTAGGGCGTAGTCGCGGTAGCTCTGCGGTTCCATCGGGCGCCACTGCATCACCTTTTTGCAGACGAATTTTTCGAGCGCGAACTCGCCGTACTCTTTGAAACGATAGCCAAGCAAGCGGTAGAGCGAGGCGTTTTCGAGTTCTAAGTCGGCGATGGAGGTGAGGATGCGCAGCGCGGTCTCCTTGTCTTTGTGCGTATAGAACCAGTCGGCCATGTCAAAATAGAATGTCGGCGAGCCGGCATAGTCGTCCCTCAACTTCAAGTATATCTGATAATCGTCCGATGTCTTCCCGGTCAACTTATTCAAATAGTTGTTATCTTTTTTAATGGGCTTAATTGCCACGATCGGCTCAGAGAGCCTTTCTCCGCACCGAAATCTGAAGTTTAAACCTCCGCTGCCGCCCGTAAATGCCTTCAACAAGCCGTCTATTCCGTCCGCGCTCCCGCTCCCGCCCCCGCCGAAGCCGGAACCGACGCCGGAACCAAAACCAATGCCGTCAGATCTTAATCCCCCTATCGAAGACGATATCGCATCTACATCGGTAGCACTGCTGCCATTACGCGATTGCGGCGCATCGCTGCCGCTTCTTAGCCCCCCTGCCGAAGACAACATCGAATCTCTATTGGCAACGCCCCTGCCACGATGCAATTCAATTCTGCCATCACGCGATTGCGGCGCATCGCTGCCGCTTCTTAATGAAGACAATAACGCATCTATATCGGTAGCTTTGCTGCCATTACGCATATCGCGTTCTTCCGGTATAGGATATTTCGGTTTTTTAGGCGTGACGTCGGCATTCCACCATTCTTTAATGCGTTCGGCCGACTCAACCGCCTCATCAATCATCATATTACGTTCTGCCTCGCGCTCCCGCTCGGCCTGTTTCGCGCGCTCTTTCACCCTCTTTTGATACTCGGCCTGCAATTCATCGGGCGGCTCGATGTTATAGCGGGCGTAGTCTTCAACGGTTTCAAGCACGATAAGCGAGGTATTTCGCGTGACGATGCCGAATTGCGCGCCAAGCCCGGTAAGCTCGGCGCGGTTCGCTTCGTAGTTCAAATCGAGCTCGGCGATCTTCTTTTGCGCCCAAATTTTATATACGTTTCCATGGATGGCGGCGTCTTTTGCGTTTAGCCTAACCGTTATTTTTTTCTCAACCTTGCTGCCAAACCCGAAAAGCAGCGCCAGCTCCGCGTCGCTTGCGCCGGAGATGCCGGCAATGGAAAAATTGCCCCGGACAGGCGAAGCGATGCTCGGATATACCTCGCTTATGGCGTTTCCGCGGCGCTCCGCGCCCAAAAATTGCACCGTCTCGTTTAGCAATTCGCCCTTTAGTTGTTCAGAGGATAAGGCGTTAATATTAACAAACTTACCCCTTGTTTTACCCGCGATCAGTTTCATTGCGCTGTAATCGGCCTTCGGGGATGAAACGATGCAGTGCACCGGACGTTTCAAGCCGCTATTTTTTAAGAAGTTAGCATCGCTCAGCGTTGAAAGGCCGTCGGAGAAGAATAAAATCTCGTTCCCTGCAATATTTTTCAAGTTGATTTGCGAAAAATCAGTGCCGCCGTCGAAAACAGCGGCGTTCAATGCGGCTTTTAGTTCGCTCCAATCCCCGTTTGCGACCTTATATCTGCCGTCGGACATTTTTTTGAGCCTATTGTTCAAAAAGTATAGGTTGACGTTAACGTCTCTCTTATCTGTGAAAAGCATATCTAAAAGTTCAAGCTCCCGCCGCAGATCGCGCTGCGAGCCGCTCAGCGAAACATCCCAGATAATCGCCAAATTGTCGTCCCACCGCTTCTTGCGCGAATCTAAAGCCGTCGCGACGGACGCGAGGAAGTAGTAGCTCCCCTGCGCCGGCTGCATCATAACCTGCGGAATGTCCGCCGGCGCGGGCAGCGCGAATATTAGCGAGCGGGCGGGTTTGTAATTCTTGCGGGCAAGCGAGGCAACGTAGTTTTCGCCCGCCTTGTCAAAACGCAATTCTTCTTCCGACGCCGGCACAAGCGGCTTCCTCTCGCCGCTCCAAACCGTAGCTTTCACCGCAAAATTGTTGAGCGTATCGGGGTACGCCATCGGCAGGCGGTAATACAAGAGCCCCTTTTCGAGCGCCAGCTCTTCTTCGTAGCCGATAGAAATTGTGCGCATTCCGTTGGCTGGAATAGGGTAAATGCGGGTACGGAAGTTGTTGCCCTCGACCCTTTCGAGCAGACCCGGGTCGACCTGCCGCCGCTCTATCTCCTCGAAAACTTGCGTCGCCCGCTCCTTCTCCACGGGTACGGCGTCGCGCATCTTGCCGTTGATATCCAGCGCGTAGTGGGTCACGCTGCGCCCATCCGGCAGCGGGAAAGTCAATTCGCCCTCCAAGACGCGGCCGGTTTTGTTTTTGAAATCCATCGTGTAGCGGGTAACCGCAATGTTTCCCGTTACCTCCACCAAAATGTCAAGCGATTGCAGGTAAACGTCGGGATTCTCTTTCCCGTCGATTTTTAGGGCAGGCAGCGTTGCCTGCGGCATAGCCGTGTCCGCGACGGCAGCGCCGCCCTCCGAATCCGGCGCAACCGTTTCCGTTTTCGAAGCGGAAACGCCTTGCTGCGCGCCTTGAACTTTCTCTTTCTTTGCGCAGCCTGCCATCGGCAAAGCTAATGCGGCGAACAAGATAGCCGTTGCCGCTGCAATCGCATTGATTTTGTTTTTAGGCATATCCGCTCCTTGCTTTATATTGCAGGGGCGGCCCTTGGCGGCCGCTCCATTGCTTAATAAAATTCAAATTCCGCCACCTCCACCATTTTATGCTCCTTATTACCATAATAATTATCATCACGCCCCCCAAATTTTATATTCGCCGCCATTGCCTTCGACATCTGAAAACATACAACTTTTTTCTGCTCCGTCTCGTCTGCGTACTTTGTGAAAATCTCGGCCATTATGGTCGACGGGCCGGACGGCGTGAATTGCCTATCGTCGAAATAATCGACATAAATCCGGTACTTCCCCTTGACCGCTGTCTTCAAAAGGAATTGTTCCGGCCCGTAGCTGCTCACATTGTCGGCGTTTACGCGCCCGCCGATGCTCGTTAGGCGGTTGCCGTTGTAGCACATTTCGCCGTACGGATCTTTCACGTGCAGGTCGATGCCGGTATTGTTATTCCAGTTTATGACCACGCGGATGTCGACGGGGATGTTTATTATCAGGCGTTTGTTGATTTTTGACGTATTCAGCTTTGCGTTTTTGGCAATAAGACGGTTTATTTCCGTAACGACAACCTCCTCTATCCCGCGGCTGCGACCGCTGATGCTTGCCGAGAACGGTTTTGTAAGCAGCGCGTAGAGCGAATCGAGCGCGGCCTGTTCCTCTCCGTTGTCTGCGAGGGCTAAGGCGTAGTCGCGGTAGCTTTGCGGCTCCATCGGGCGCCATCGGATCGCCTTTTGGCAAACAAAAAGCTGGAGCGCGAACTCGCCGTACTCTTTGAGCCTATAGCCGAGCAGGCGGTAGAGCGAAGCGTCTTCGAGCTCCAATTCGGCAATAGAGGTGAGTATGCGGAGCGCGGTTTCCTTGTCGCTATGCGTGTAGAACCAGTCCGCCATATCAAAATAGAATGCCGGCGAATGGGCGTAACCGTCTCTTAGCGTTAGGTATGTTTGATAGTCGTCCGCTATTTTCCCTGTCAATTTGTTCAGGTAGTCGTTATCTTTTCTGATGGGTTTAATTTTAATGGTCGGCGGCTTCTCTTCCAACCCAAACCTACGAATACTCGTATAACACCCTGTCGATACCCCACTGCCAAAGCCGCGAGCATAGATTATGCCTCCTCCATCCCGCCCGGCGGGGCTTCCTGCGAGGTTGTCAAGCTGTTTCGGCGCGGGGTACTCGATTTTTTTAACAAAATCGGTATTCCGCCACTTTTTGATCGCCTTCGCGGCCTTCGCCGCCGAAGCGAGCATATCGCGTTCCGTGTCGCGCATCTCCTCTTTACGCTTTCGTACCATGCGCTCATAATCGTCGCCTTGCTGCCACCACAAATCCTGTGGCGGGCTGATGTCGTAGCGGACGTAGTCTTCGGCGGTTTCGAGCACAATGAGCGAGGTGTTTCGCGTAACGATGCCGAACTGCTGCCCGACAGCTGTAAGCTCGGCGCGGTTCGCCTCGTAGTCTAAATCAAGCTCCGCGATTTTTTTTTGCGCCCAAACCTTATACACATTTATCGGATCGCCGGCCTCTTCCGTTTTTAATTTTACCGGTATCCGCTTTTCAACCGTGCCGCCAAACCCGAAAAGCAGGGTTATCTCCGCGCCGTTTGTGTCGGAAATGCCCGCCACGGAAAAATTTCCGCGAACCGGCGCGGCGATGCTCGGGTACACCTCGCTCACGGCGCCCCCGTGCTCCGCCCCCAAAAATTGCATGGTCTCGTTCAATATCTCCGCCGTTAATTGCGCGGCGGACAACGCGTTGATATTAATGAACTTACCCCTTGTCTTACCCGCTATCAATTTCATCGCGCTGTAATCCGCTTTCGAGGAAGAGACTACGCAGTGTATGGGGCGGGCGTCCTTCGTATTTTTTACGAAATCGGCGGCGCTCAGGGTTGAAATCCCGTCGGAAAAGAATAAAATCTCGTTTCCGGCGATATCGCTCAAATTGATTTGCGAAAAATCGGTGCCGCCGTCAAAAACAGCCGACGACAGCGCGGCTTTTAATCTGCCCCAATTTCCATTGGCAACTTTGTATATGCCGTTGCGCGCGCCCTTAGAGACCCCTTTCTTAAGCCGGTTGTTCAAAAAATAAAGGCTGACGCTGGCCTTTTTCTTCTCGGCGAAGATAATGTCTAACATCTCCATTTCGCGCTGCAAATTGCGCTGCGAGGCGCTTAACGAAACATCCCAGATGATCGCTAATTTGTCACCCCATCGCTTCTTGCGCGATTCCAATTGCGGCGTGACCGACGCGAGAAAATAGTAGTTTGCCTTCGCCGGCTGCATCATGACCTGCGGTTTGTCGGCGAGCACGGGCAGCGCGAAAATCAACGGGCGGGCAGGTTTGTAATTTTTGCGCTCAAGCTCCGCGACATAGTTTACCCACGACTTGTCAAAACGGATTTTTTCTCCCGAATCGGGCACAATAGGTTTTTGTTCGCTACTCCAAACTTTAGCCCTTACATCAAAAAATTCGAGCGTGTCCTGGTACACTATCGGCAGGCGGTAATGCAATTGCCCGTTTTCGAGCGGCAGCTCCTCTACGTATCCGATTGACACCGTGCGCTCCCCGTTTGCCGGAATGGGGTAGATGCGGGTACGGAAATTGTTGCCCTCGACCTTTTCGAGCAGACCCGGATCCTCTTGCCGCTGCTCTATCTCCTCAAAGACCTGCGTCGCTTTCGCCTTCTCCACCGGCACCGGCACCGCCTCGCGCATCCTGTCGTCAATATCCAGCGCGTAGTGGGTCACGCTGCATCCGTCCGGCAGCGGGAAAGTCAATTCGCCATCCAAGACGCTCTCGGTATTGTTTTTGAAAACCATCCTGTAGCGGGTGGAGGCTATATTCCCCGTCACATCCACCTGAATGCCAAGCGATTGCAGGTAAACGTCGGAAACGGCCTTCCCTTTGCGCTTCAAGACCATCTGGCCCTGGCTGTTGATTTTCATAGCCAGCGACGCTGCCCGCGGGGCGGCGGCGTTTTGCAGCGCCCCCGGCGGCGAAGCCGCGCCTTTTATCGGTAACGCCAGTGCCAGCGCAGCAAACAGGGTTGCCATTGCTGCCGCTGCATTTTTGATTCTTTCCTTTGGCGTATTGGGCATTTCAGCTCTCTCCTTGTTATGTTGTTTAATGCCGGCAAAGTCTTTAAGTCTTTAAAATCTTTAAA
>JAIRUL010000203.1 GCA_031254445.1 Chitinispirillales bacterium | reverse complement strand
CGGCGTAATGAGCGACCATGCGTTGGTATATATCGCCATGGCGACATCCCGCCCGAAATTGACCGCGCCCTGAAAGCCCGAGTACGGGCCGGAGTAGTCGTAAGAGTGGATCTGCCGCGACACCACGCCCGCCTTTTGTATAGAGGACTTGTCTTTGATGCCGGACAAAAAGATATCCGGCTTCATGGTCTTAATCAGCTCGTCCGTCTCGAAGTGGTTGTAGTCGTCGACAACCACGTCGCCCGCGCCCATCTCCGGTATCATGCCGCCGTAGGTGTCGAGCTCGATGCCGCAATCGCCGCTCTTAAGCTCGGCAATCTGCTTTTCGGTGTACGTTTCGCGGTAAAGTTTTTCGTCCTTTGCAACGACTATGCTCTCAATGTTTTTATTGTCCGCGTCTTCCTTAATTTGAGGGATGATGTCGCGCCCCTCGTAGTCGTCGCGGTGGGCGAACTCGTAGCCGGCGATAACCGTTTTCATGCCCAACTCCTCAAGGAGAACCTGATAGTGGTGCGAACGCGAACCGCCCGAGAAGATTCCCGCCGTCTTGCCGGAGAGCCTCTTCTTGTAGTGATCCATGTCGCCCTTAATAGTCGCAAGCTCGTCCGCTATTACCTCCTCGACCCGCGCGGTAAGCTTGGCGTCGTTGAAATACTTCGCGATCTCGCGCAGCGACTTGCATGTCGCGCCGGCGCCTATGAAGTTGACCTTGAGCCAATCTATCCCGTACTTCGCCTTCATCATCTCGGCGATGTAGTTGATGGAGCGGTGGCACATCACCAGATTTAGATGCGCCAGATGCGCGCTCTTGAGCCCCTCGAACGAGGCGTCGCCCGTGAATAGGTTCATCACCTCAATGCCGCAACGCTTGAGGATGCGCTCCTCTTCCCAACCGTCGCCGCCGATATTGTACTCGCCTAAAACGTTTACGGAAAACTTCGTCTTAGGCTTCTTATCGCCGATGCCGATGACGTAGCGCATTAGCCCGTTGTTGGCTATGTGGTGCCCGCCGGACTGCGAAACGCCCTTGTACCCCTCGCACGAGTAGCCGATAGCCTTTATGCCGTACTTCTCCTCCGTGCGCCGCGCCACAGCCTGCACATCGTCGCCGATGAGGCCTATGGGGCAAGTGGAGCAGATCATTATGCACTTGGGGCTGAAGAGTTCCATCGCCTCTTGGATGGCCTTCTCAAGCTTCTTCTCGCCGCCGAATACGATGTCCGGCTCCTGCATATCCGTAGATAAACAGTAGGGGATAAAATTTTTATCTGTGTTGTCGTCGGGCTTGGCCTTGTTGCGCCGCGTGCCCCAGCTGTAAAAGCCGCAGCCGATGGGCCCGTGCGTTATGACGCAGACGTCTTTCAAAGGCCCGACGACGACGCCCTTGCACCCCGCGTAGCAACAGCCGCGCGCCGTCATCACGCCGGGTATGGCGCGGGTATTGGCGGCGATCGTGGCGGCGGCGCCGTCGGCGGACGGGGCGAGCTGCAAGACGTGTTCTTTGCGGTTCTTGTAAACCTTTGCGGAGTATTTTTCGAGTAGTTTTTCCCTGCTGCTCACTGTCATGATGCTTTCTCCTCTAACCCGATATGTATGCCGCCGTTCCCTGTCCTGACGGAATACGTTTCAAGGATCGGCAAAACAAAAATCCTGCCGTCGCCCGGATTGCCGGTCTGGTTGGCGTCGACAATTGTCTTGACCGCTTTGTCCACATCCTGATCGTCAATTATAAGGGTGAAGAACCGCTTGGCGATGAGCCGCGTGGCCTCGGTGAGGTTTTCGCCGACCGGCGAGAGCGGCAACTCCCCCGCCGCGAGGACGGTATTGAGCAAATCCGGATCGATGCTCTTTTTGCCGCGCCCAAGGCAACGGCAGCAAGTGAAAGCGGGGAAGCCGTTTTCGGCCATCGCCCTCTTCGTGTCGTTGACCTTGTTCGCGCGTATAAAACACATAATCTCACGCATACGGCACCCCTCCCTATAACCCGGAAGCGCCGGAGCTGATGGTGTACGCAGACTCGACAGGCGAAATAAAGATGCGCCCGTCGCCGTAGTTGCCCGCGTTCCCCGTCTTGGCCATGCGGACGATGATCTTCACGATGTCGTCTTTGTCGTCATCGTTGCAGACGATGACAAGCATCTCCTTGGGGATCTCGTCGTAGTGGACATCGCCGACGGTAATGCCCTTCTGCTTTCCGCGCCCATACACGTCCAGCTTTGTTATCGCCGGAAAACCGGCGGCCGCGAGTTCGCTCATAACTGCCCCGGACTTCTCGGGGCGGACAATCGCTCTTACTAATAGCATTTTTTAATCCTCCTTTAGTCCATCATTCCATGTTCCATCAAAATGGCTTCAAGCCTATCGATGCCCATGGGTTTCGGTATTATGAACATGTCGTTCCCGTCGATTTTCTTCGCAAGCGCGCGGTACTCGTTCGCCTGCGGTTCGTCCGGCGAGAAGTCGATAACGGTCTTCTTGTTTATCTCCGCGCGGTGAACGGCGTTGTCGCGGGGGACGAAGTGTATCATCTGCGTGCCGATCTCTTTCGCCACGGCCGAGACCAATTCCGCCTCTCCGTCCACCTTGCGCGAGTTGCAGATAAGCCCGCCGAGGCGCACGCCGCCCGTGTTCGCGTACTTGGAGATGCCCTTCGCGATGTTGTTCGCCGCGTAGAGCGCCATCATCTCGCCCGAACAGACGATGTAGATCTCCCGCGCCTTGCCCTCGCGGATAGGCATAGCGAAACCGCCGCACACAACGTCGCCCAACACGTCGTAGAAGACGTAGTCGAGGTCGGCCTCGTACGCGCCGAGCCTCTCGAGGAGCCCGATAGAGGTGATGATCCCGCGCCCGGCGCAGCCGACGCCCGGCTCCGGACCGCCCGATTCCACCCCCTTGATCCCGGCGTAGCCCACCTTGAGCACCGTATCAAGCTCAATGTCGTCGCCCTCCTCGCGCAGCGTATCAAGCACGGTCTTCTGCGCCAGCCCCCCCAAAACCAAGCGGGTGGAGTCGGCCTTGGGGTCGCAGCCGACGATCATAATCTTCTTGCCCATCTCGCCAAGCCCAGCCGTTAGGTTCTGCGTGGTGGTGGACTTCCCTATCCCGCCCTTGCCGTAAATCGCAACCTGCCTCATACGCGTCTCCTCAAAGAAAATGGCGCTACCGGATTGCGGTAGCTGTTGACAAAATAAAAATAAAGATAAAGATAAAAATCAAAGTCAAAACCTTTAAATTCTTTTGGGGACGGGGCTCTGCCCCGTAACGCCCCGACGCACAATCACCCCAACCCTGCCGCCCCTTCCCCTCATAATTAGGGGAAAGGGCGTTTTAACACATGCGCCCTACGGGGCGCGAAAACCGGACTTCAATACAATATTATATACAATATTATGCGTCTTGACACGTATTATCCTATACAACCCTTAAAAGCGGCCTAAAATACCCCGCAATCGCGTATGCTTACCCCCGTAAAGCGCTCTAAACGTCATATTTTTTATTAGTTCAGTAAAATAATATATAATTTTCCCCCGCGCAAGTATTTTTTTATTTTTTTTTGAGCGGGGGGAGGGCTTTTTACGTGCCGGTTTCCGCGCCCTTATAGGGCGAGGCGGCCACCGCCTACGCCGCACCGGCTTTTGCGCCCCGCAGGGCACGGAAACCGGGTAGTACGGTAGCGGCAACGCAAAAAAAAATTTGACCCGCCGGCTGTCGGAATATATATTGAACAGCAGGGATATCTTTTGGATGGTTGAAGCTGCAATCAGCGTAGCATCGCTTATATTATTAGCAATGCCATGATATTTCCGCTATAAAGCCTAAAGCGCCTATATTTAAAATCAACATACGCTAAAGGGAGGTTTTTTATGAAAAAGAAAGCATTGATGGGCTTAGCGCTGCTCGCAATCGTCGGGGCAGGCGCGGTTTTCGCTCAAGCGCCAACACCGGAAAAACTGGCATTTACCGCCATTGATGGGGGCGCGGCATGGGCAGCCAGCGCATTAAACACATCGATAAGCGGCGATGTGGTCATACCCGCCTCCCACCAAGGCAAACCGGTGACAGCCATCCGCGAATGGCTGGGCAACAGACAGGGGGCATTCGAGGGTTGCCGCAACATTACCAGCGTTATCATCCCGTACAGCGTGACTGTTATCGCCAGAGGCGCATTCTATAACTGCACTAATCTCAGAAGCGCCGCCATCGGAAATGGAGTGGCTTTTATCGACTATGATGCATTCAATTACTGCGCCGCCCTGACCAACGTCGCTTTCGAGGGTACCGTTAGGGATATTTATACACGCACTCCGTTCCCCGGCGATTTGCGTGCCAAGGTTCTTGCCGCAGGCGGAGGGGCGGGCACCTATACACGGCTTTCTGGTTCCAATACCTGGACCAAGCAAGGCGGCGCCCCTGTCAACACCTCGCCAGCTGCCAATGCCTCGCTTAACGGCATTTGGGAGGAAATTGGCAATAATCGCCGCGTTGTCACTATAAGCGGCAGCACCGGCGCTTTAACTGCTATTGACCCTAGCCTTTCCGATCCCTTGGCTGTGAGCGCCGTAGACAAAGGTTATTGGGCAATTAGCAGCGCACATTGGAGGAATTTAACAAGCACGGGCAATTTAACATGGAGCGGGCAATGGTCAGCCCCTACATATAATTCATCCAAACCCGGTGTTGCTGTAGGTTCAAGGTGGGTTAGCGATATATGGGCTTTGAGTTCAGATGGGCAAACCCTGACTGTTGGCTCTTCAACTTGGACAAGGCGGTAAAACATAAAAATTAAGATTTTAACATAGATTCAGCAGTTAAAAATTGGGGAGTGTAAAATCGGCCTCCCCTTTTCTCTTGGTGAACACCTCCGATTCGCGAAATCGCGAAACTGCGAAAATATGCCGCAATTTGCGAAGAGCCAAACTTTCCCGCCGAATTCCGCGCGGAGGGGCGGCTCTGGCCGCTTCGCCGCGGAATTGGCGGGCGGGGGCTTGGCCGCCAATTGCCGTAGCGCATAACATATATTACCTCTTTATGTCGGGTTTCAGTCAAATCTCTAACACTGGAGGATTCTGTGAATATCAAAGGGGTTGCGCTTCGGGTCGGGGCAGCGCTTACGATCGTTGCGGCTGTGGGGCTGATTGGGTGTAATGGGGACGAGCCACTGGCAACGTACACGCTTATGACAACCGCAGAACCCCGTGCCGGAGGGAGCATCATACGCAGCTTGAACGAATCGTATTATGAAGCGGGGACGAAAGTTACGCTAACGGCAGTAGAAAATACGGGATATGCGTTCGTTGGATGGGATGGAGCGATGTCGTCAAGGGATAAAAGCATTACTGTCACCATGAACAACAATCTAACGCTTACCGCTAACTTCCAACGGGAAGAAACGGGCGGGGGTGATACAACAGTTCCAAAGGTTACGATAAATGGGTTGACATGGATGAAAAAAAACCTGAATATCGAAACGCCGGATAGTTGGTGCTATAATGACAGCGCGTCGTATTGCGCGAAATACGGAAGGCTCTACACGTGGGAAGCCGCAAAGAGCGCTTGCCAGAGCATGGGCGGCGG
>JAIRUL010000152.1 GCA_031254445.1 Chitinispirillales bacterium | reverse complement strand
CGAACATCGGCCGCGCGACCCCCGGCATGGCCTGGACAACGCGCACCGCGTCGCCGCCAAGCCCCGGGATGCGCTTCACCTCGGCTAGCGTTATGCTGTGGCGGCTCACCTCCGTCTCCTCTGCCTTGCCGTATACGACAAGCTCGTAGTCGGAGTAGCTGAGGCGCGTTACAAAGCAGGTCATCTTTACCTCTTCAAGCCGGCTTACGCGCTCGTAGGCGACAAACTGCTCGTAGTCCGGCGTCTGAATGCTTATCCGCGCCTCTTTGCAAGAGGGAAGCGAGTAAAAGCGGAATGCGCCGGCCGAGTCGGTTGTGGCCACTAAGCGCCCGTCTTCCAAAGACTGCCCGTCAATCTTGCCTATTTGCTCTAGGTATAGCGAAAAAGGCATGGAGAGCGAGGTGTCGGAGAGCGTGTCGGTAAACTGCAAAACAACGAGCGCGTCGGGGATAGGCCTGCGCGTCCCGCGCTCCAAGGCGCGGCCGCTCAAGTTTACGTAGCTGTCCGGGACGGCTACGACCTCGCGGAGGCTGAATCGGTACTCGTACTGGAGCATCACCGCGACCGGCTCGCCGCCGTTCGCAAGGGCGGGCGAGAACTTAAATTTTCGCACTGCGTCAATTGCGCTAGTGTCAAGTGTCGGGTGGAGGGGGCGGGCGATGGAGACGCTGTCGACGCTGCCGGTTTCGCTAATTAAAAGTTCGAGCAGGACGGTGCCCTCAACACCGGATTTTATTAGCTCTTCGGGATATTTGGCCTCTATGAATTCGGTTATCTCCGGCATCTTTTCGAGGGCGCCTTCGGGGTCTAGAAACTCTATCTCGTCGGTTAGTTCGATGGCCTCTTCATCGTCAGCGCTTGTGCCTGTTGACGGCGCGGGCTGGGCGGCGGCGAGAATAGGGATTGTTAGGAATAATGTGTGATATGGTTTCATAGTATTTTAAGTCAAAAGATGAAAGTCAAAATCAACCCCTAAACAATCTCCCCTTTCTGGTTGATATTAAACGCCTCCCCCCGCTGCGGGAAATGCACGTTCATGTACCCGTTGCTTCTTAGCGCATCCTTAAATGATGTTGCTTGGTCAACTTCGCCGTGGAAGAGGAAAATGTGTTTTAGTTTCGCCGGGTCATTCAGCCTCACATAATCCAGCAATTCGTGCCTGTCCGCGTGCGCGCTGAAAGCGTCTATTATTTTCGTCTTGCACCGGACTTGCTGATCCTCGCCGAAGATTTTCACTACTTTCTGCCCGTCCATTAATTTACGCGCCAGCGTGTCTTTGGCGGCGTAGCCTACAAACAATAGCAGCGTTTTGGGGTTTTGGACGTTGTTCCTCAGGTGGTGCAAGATCCTCCCGCCCTCGGCCATGCCGGAGCCGGAGATGATGACGTGCGGGAAAGTTTGGCCGTTGAGGCGCTTCGACCCGTCGACGTCGTGTATGTAGGTCAGCCGCGAGAAGCCGAAAGGGTCTTCGAGGCCGTTTATGAACACGCGCTTCGTCTCCCTGTCTAGGTAGTGCTCGAACTTCCTGAATATCTCCGTGGCGTCGCAGGCCATGGGGCTGTCGACGTATATCGGCATGTCGGGCAGCCTGTTTTGGTTGAAGAGCTTGTGCAGGACGTATACGAGGATCTGCGTGCGCCCTACCGCGAACGAGGGGATGATTACCTTGCCGCCCGCCGACGCGGTGTCGCGTATGGCAGCCTCAAGCTCGCTCTCCACGTGGTCAAAGTCGCCGTGGCGCCTGTTTCCGTAGGTGCACTCCATGATGAGGATGTCTAAGTCGCGCAGGACGTTCGGGTCGTTCGTGAGCGGCAAATTAGGCCTCCCGATGTCCCCCGTGAAGCCGACGCGCAGGGGCTTGCCGCCCGCCCCTAGCTTCTGTATGTCTAGGTGCATCCCCGCCGACCCCAGAATGTGCCCGGCGTCGCGTAAGACCACCTCCACGCCCGGCGCCGGCGAGAACGGGGTGTCGAACTCCACCCCCTCGAAGAGGCCCATCGCCCTCTCCACGTCGCCTATGGTGTAGATGGGCGGCAGGGCGGGCAGGTGCTGCCGCCGCCTGATGACGTTCACCCACTCCAAGTCCTTCTCCTGCAAAAACGCGGAGTCGCGCAGCATTATCTTGCAGAGCTCAATCGTAGCCGGCGTCGCGTATATCGGGCCCTTGAACCCCTGCTTAACGAGGTTGGGGATGTTGCCGCTGTGGTCGATGTGGGCGTGGCTGAGTATGAGCGCGTCCACCTCCTCTGGCTTAAACAAGAACGTCGTGTTCCGCTCGTAGGTTTCCTGCCGCCGCCCCTGAAACAGCCCGCACTCGAGGAGTATCTTTTTTCCGTTGACGGTGATGAGCAGCTGCGAGCCGGTGACGGTCTGCGCCGCGCCGCAAAACTGAATGTTCATGCGTAAGCTATCCTTTACGTTTGAGATACGGCGCACGGGCGACGTTGCCGTGCCGAGACGGGGGAATCCGCGCCACATATATAATTATAATAATAGCGTATGGATATTAGCAAGGGAAAAATGAGGGCGAATAGTTTCCCACCCCTGCCTGCGCCTAAATTATATTGTTACTAGGTATCAACGGCGGCGGTAGCGCTATTAACCCGGCGCATTTAAGGGGAACTATTCCGATGGATTATTCTAGCGTACTTATAGTGGTTCCGACGTACAACGAGCGCGAAAACATCGTCTTGCTCGTCC
The DNA here is from genome assembly GCA_031254445.1 of Chitinispirillales bacterium. GTDB lineage: Bacteria > Fibrobacterota > Chitinivibrionia > Chitinivibrionales > Chitinispirillaceae > GUT77. The sequence continues at coordinate 6,738 of JAIRUL010000152.1, read as the reverse complement.
CCGAGATAAAAAAGGCGCTCCCCGGCGCGCACATCCTTGTGGTGGACGACTCGTCGCCGGACGGGACGCGCGCGGCGGTTAAGGAGATGGCGGGCGGGCCGGATCCGATAGACGGGCTTTTTGTGCTTGACCGCGCCGCGAAGCAGGGCCTTGGCCGCGCGTACATCTGCGGGTTTAGGTGGGCGCTTGAGCGCGGCTACGAGCACATATTTGAGATGGACGCCGACTTCTCGCACAGCCCGGAGTACCTGCCGAGGTTCATCGAGGCCGCGCGCGAGGCCGATTTGGTGATAGGCTCGCGCTACGTCTGCGGCGTGAACATCGTGAACTGGCCGATGTCGCGGCTCCTCCTGAGCTATTTCGGCAACGTATTCGCCCGCGTCGTCACCGGTTTGCGCATAAAAGACTGCACGGGCGGCTTCAAGTGCTTCCGGCGCGCGGTCTTAGAGTCGCTGGACCTAAACGGGATTGCGTCGTCGGGGTACTCGTTTCAGATAGAGCTAAACTTCTTCGCGTGGAAGCGCGGCTTTAGGATAAAGGAGATCCCGATAATCTTCACCGACAGGCAGCGCGGGGTCTCGAAGATGTCGACAAAAATCATAAGAGAGGCGCTGCTCTTAGTCTGGAAACTTCGCATTATGTCAATATTCAGGAAGACGCCGACAAATGCCTGCAAATAACGCCAAAGACATACTAATTTCCATAGTAATAGTCAACTACAAAGTCCCCTACTGCCTAGTAGAAGCCCTGCACTCCCTGCGCCTTGCCAAGCTCTACGACCGCTGCGAGGTGATAATCGTCGACAACGCCTCCGGCGACAACTCCCGCGAGCTTGTGGCCTCCCGCTTTCAGGAGGTAACTTGGATCGGCCTCAAAGCCAACATCGGCTTCGGCAAGGCCTGCAACATCGGCGCAGAGGCGGCGCGGGGGGAGTACCTGCTGCTCCTAAACCCCGATACCGTTATCTCCTCGAACACGCTCGCCGACGCGGTGGAGTTCATGGAGGCGCACCCGGGCGCGGGGCTCATGGGGCCGAAGATTTTGAACCCGGACGGCACGCTTCAGCTCAGCTGCCGGCGCTCCATCCCTACGCCCTCCGTGGCGTTTTACTACTTTGCGGGGCTAAGCTACCTCTTCCCCAAGAGCCGGCGCTTCGGGCGCTACCACCTCACCTACATGGACGAGGACGAGCCGGCGCAGGTGGACGTCATATCGGGGTCGTTTATGTTCATGAGGCGCGGGCTTTTCAGCGAGATCGGCGGGTTCGACAAGCGTTTCTTCATGTACGGCGAGGACATCGACCTCTGCTACAGGATAAGCCGGGCGGGTCACGAGGTGTGGTACTACCCTAAGATAAAGATCGTCCACCAGAAAGGCAAGAGCTCCTCTAAGCGCAAGATACGCTCGCGTTTCTACTTCTACGAGGCGATGATCATCTTCTTCCGCAAGTACCGCGGCCAGCAGGAGATGTTTTTCCCGTGGTGGCTTATATGGCTGGCGATCGTCTTTCAGGGGGCGCTCAATATCGGCACGATAGTGGTGCGCTCCATAGTGGCGATCCTCATCGACATCGCGGCGGTGAACGCGGCGGCGTGGGCGGCCCTTTCGCCGCTCCATAGATGCCTATACGGGCAAACCGCCTACGCCGGCGAGCCGCTCTTGCCGCTTATCGGGATGCACGCGCTTTTAAGCTTCGCGTTTGTGGCGATGTTTGTCTACAACGGGGTGTACTCCGAGCGGCGCTACTCGGCGCAAAACGCCTTCTTCTCGGGGCTATTAAGCGGCGCGCTCTATTTGTCGGGGGTGTATTTTTTGACCCCCTACGGCATAGCCGGCTTTGGGGCGGCGGCCGGGTTTTCGGCGCTCATGGCCCTCCTTTGGCGCGAGACGCTGCCGCTCGCCGCGAAGGGGCTTAGGGGGCGGATATTCGCGCCCGAGAGCGCGCTGGTCGTGGGGCAGGACGAGGACGTCGTCCGGTACCTAAGGGGCAGGGGCGGCAAGCGCGGCGGCCCGAGGATCGTCGGGGTCGTGCGGCTCGGGCCTAGCGACGGGGGCGAGCGGGCAGGGGGCGGCGGGCAGGGGCTAAGCGGGCGGCAGATAGAGGGCTACCCGATCCTCGGCGACATCCGCGACTTAAAGCTGACGCTTGCCGGCTGCAAGGCTGACGTGCTGCTTATCGCGGCGGCGCGGCCTTGGTACTCGGAGATTATAAATATGCTGGTGGAGTACAGGAACATGGGGGTGGGCATCCGGTGGGAGGCGATGGAATAGGGGGGCAAAAAATTTAAAAAAAATATATTGACACCGCCGCGCCAAAATATTATTTTATTACTTTGACGCGAGAGTAGCTCAGTGGTAGAGCTCTACCTTGCCAAGGTAGCTGTCGCGGGTTCAAGTCCCGTCTCTCGCTCCAAAATTGATTATACGCGGCCCGCGGGCCGGACGCCTCTTTTGACTGCGGGTTTCTTTCGTCGGGAAGAAACCCTTTTTTTTCGGCGGCATAGCCAAGTGGTAAGGCAGAGGTCTGCAAAACCTTTATCTCCAGTTCAAATCTGGATGCCGCCTTAATAAATTAACGTATGACTTAGGCCGCTCTGACTATGCGCAAGGTCTCTACCGACAAAATAACCCCCGGCGACGTCGCCGCCGACGATGTGGTAAGCCCGTCCGGCAACGTGCTTTTGAACAGGGGGGCGCCCGTCACGCCGGCGATGGGGCGGAGGCTGCGCAACTGGGGCATCGCCTACGTCTACATTGAGGGCGAAGACAACCCCGACAAGGGCGTGACGCCCGGCGGGGCCAAGTCGGAGGTAGAGATAAAGAGCGAGCTGTACGACATGTTCTTAGGCACCCTAGACAGCGCCAACATGAGAAAAATCTTCGACGCCGTCTGCAACTACAAAATCAAACAGCAGGGCGGGGCGTGAAATGCCATCCCTCCGCGACGACATCGAATCGCGCCTGCACTCCCTCAAGAGCCTGCACACCCAGCCCGCCGTGATAGCGAAGATTACGCAGATGCTCCAAAACCCGGCGACAAACGCCGAAGAGCTCGGCATGGCCATAAGGGCCGACCAAGTCTTGGCTTCGCGGGTGCTCAAGCTCGTCAACTCGGCCTTCTACGGCTTCCCAGGGAGAATCGGGAGCATCAGCCACGCCGTGATCCTGCTCGGCTTCTCCACCGTGAAAAACATCGTGCTCACCGCCTCCGTCCTCGAGCTCTTCGCCGTCAGGGGCGGCGGCAAGTTCAACGCGCACGAGGTATGGAAACACTCCTTAGCCTGCGGCGTCGCCGCCCAGTGCCTCGCCCGCGCCGTGAAGTACGAGGGCCAAGAGGAGTGCTTCGTCGCCGGGCTGCTCCACGACATCGGCAAAGTGATAATGTTCCAAATCGTCCCAAACGAATTCAACAACGTCATTGAGTGCGCCGACAAAACGAAGACCCTCTTCTACGACTCGGAGTGCAAACTCCTAGGCATAAGCCACCAGCAGATCGGCGGCATGTTGATAGAGCAGTGGCGCCTGCCCACAAAAATCTTAGACGCCGTCGCCAACCACCACACCCCGCACGGAGGCTCGCTGCTCACCGCGGTAGTCCACTGCGCCGACATATTCGCCAGGGCGCTCGGCTACGGAAACGGCGGCGACAACAAAATGCCAAAGGTGAGCGACAGCGCGTGGGAGAGCCTTGGGCTAGACGGCGTAAACTTAGAAAAACTGCTCGGCAGCATCGGCAAGGAGTGGGAAAAGGCCGAAGTCTACCTACGGTAAGCGTAGGCGCGCGGCTAACCGGCTTTCGCCTCGCCGGATGCTTCGCCGGCTGCTGCTGCCCCGCCGGCCGCGGCCGCCTCCTTGTCCGCCGCGGCAGCGGCGCGCTCCGCCTCCTCTTTCTCCGCCTCCTCTTTCTCTTTCCGCTGCTTTTCGGCGAAAGCCTCGTTCTCGTTGAAGAGCCTAAGGCGTATCTCGTCGCGAATGTCCTCCTTGATGCCGAAGTCGCCGGGCAAGCGGAAATAGCGCGAGAAGACTAAAATTAAGGCGATCGCGAAGACGGCGATGCCCAAGGCGGCTAAAGGGATCGGGTCGAAGAGTTCAGATAGGAGCCCCATATGATATTAAATATAATATAAGGCTTTAGAGGCCGCTTTAAAAATTATCCCCCGCCCCTTGCAAAATATTATTTTACTATAGCCAAAGCCCATAGCCATAACCCAAGCACCCTTTTTCAGGAGGACGCAGCAACGTGAACTTAGACGACGCGATCCGCAAGGTCCCGGACTTCCCCAAGCCCGGAATCCTCTACTACGACATCACAAGCATCTTCACAAACCCGCCAGCCCACAAATTCGTGGTGGACACGATGATGGAACACTATAAAAATCAACAGATAGACGGCGTTATCGCCATCGAGAGCCGCGGTTTCCTGCTCGGCTCGTGCTTCGCCTACATTAGGGGCGTCCCGCTGGTTTTAGCGCGCAAAAAGGGCAAGCTCCCCGGGAAGACGCTCGCGATGAGCTACGACCTCGAGTACGGCTCCGCGACCCTAGAAATCCACGAGGCCGACATCGCGCAGGGCAAGCGCTGGCTCATTATCGACGACCTGATAGCCACGGGCGGCACCCTCGCCGCCGTCGCCGCGATGATAGAGAGCAGGGGCGGGGAGGTGATCGGGATCTTCTCGATAATCGGGCTGCCGTTCCTGAAATATATGGACAAGGTAGGCAAATACAACCCGAAAACGCTTGTTGACTATGACGGGGAATAATTGCTTTATTAAAAGATAAAGTCAACGCCAGAGTCAAAATCGATTATGGGAAAATGTGGCGCGCCGCAACTCCGGCGCCGCGGTTTACAGGGCAGGGGCGCGGGGGGCATTTGCGCTGGCGCCGTAAAGGCGGGGCCAGCCCCGCTTTTACTTAGCAGCAATCCTTGGGAGTGTTCGGAACACAATGGCAAACAAATATCCGCCTAGAATAAAAGACCTCCTCGCCCTCCCCGCCTCCGGCGCAGAGGTCGAAGCAAGCGGGTGGGTCCGCACCCGCCGCGACGGCAAGGGGTTTTCCTTTTTCGAGGTGAACGACGGCTCCTGCCTCTCCGGCATACAGGTTGTCGTCCCCGGCACGCTTGGCAACTACGAGCCTCAGCTCGCGCGCGTCAACACGGGCAGCAGCGTCCGCGTTAGGGGCACGCTGGCCGACTCCCCGGGGCAAGGGCAGAAGTACGAGATTTTGGCGGCCGAGGTCTTCGTTTACGGCATGTCGCCCCCCGACTACCCGCTACAGAAGAAGAAGCACAGCTTCGAGTACCTGCGCGAAATCGCTCACCTGCGCCCGCGCACGAACACGATAGGCGCGGTCGCGCGGCTGCGGAGCGGGCTCTCCTGCGCCGTCCACACGTTCTTCCAAGAGCGCGGGTTCTACTACGTCCACACGCCCATAATCACCGCCAGCGACGCCGAGGGCGCGGGCGAGATGTTCCGCGTCTCCACGCTCGACCCGCAAGACATCCCAAAAACGGAAGACGGGCGCGCCGACTACTCCAAAGACTTCTTCGGCAAACCCGCAAACCTCACCGTGAGCGGCCAGCTCGAAGGCGAAGCCTACGCGATGGCCATGGGCCGCGTCTACACTTTCGGCCCGACGTTTAGAGCCGAAAACTCAAACACCGCGCGGCACTTGGCGGAATTCTGGATGATAGAGCCCGAAGCCGCGTTCTTCAGGCTAACGGACGACATGGACCTTGCCGAAGACTTCATCCGCAGCCTGTGCGCGCACGTCCTTGAACACAATAGGGACGACCTAGAATTTTTCAACAAACACATAAGCCCCAGCGTCATCCAAAACATAGAATGCGCCGCAACGCAAAAATTCGAACGCATAAGCTACACCGAAGCGGTCAACCTCCTATTGACAAGCGGCAACAGCTTCCAATTCCCCGTATCGTGGGGCGCAGACCTGCAATCCGAACACGAGCGCTGCCTAACGGAACAAATCTTCAAAAAACCCGTAATTGTCCACGACTACCCCAAAGAGATAAAAGCGTTCTATATGCGACAAAACGACGACGGCAAGACCGTCGGCGCAATGGACATCCTTGTCCCCGGAATCGGCGAATTAGTAGGCGGCTCCGAACGAGAAGATCGCGCCGACGTTCTCGTTGCGCGTATGCGCGAGTGCGGCCTTGACGACAGAAAATACTCATGGTACCTAGACCTCCGCAGATACGGCGGCGCGCCCCACGCCGGATTTGGCCTCGGATTTGAGAGGCTACTGCTGTTTGTCACTGGAATGCAAAACATTAGGGACGTGATACCGTTTCCGCGGTATCCGGGGAGCGCGGAGTTCTGAGGGGGTTGCGATGTATCTTGCTTTTCATGTATAAGATTGGCTTGTTTGGCAATAAGTTTTGACATTTAGTATTCCAATCGCTTTAACCTAAAATCCGCAGTTAAAAATTGTATTTATTAGTATTTGTGTAGTATTTTCAATAAGTTACGTGTATTTTGCCCCCTTTTCCACGTTCACCCATTAGGTGAACGTTATGGATTGTTTTTTGCATTACGATAAAGTCTTTTTTAAATCTTTTTCAGACGAAGCCTATAAAAGTCAAAGTCTTTTAAATCTTTAAATCTTTTAAATCTTTTTCAGACGAAGCCTATAAAAGTCAAAGTCTTTTAAATCTTTAAATCTTTTAAATCTTTTTCAGACGAAGCCTACGGCTTCATAACGTGTGGCGGCTAAA
>JAIRUL010000151.1 GCA_031254445.1 Chitinispirillales bacterium | reverse complement strand
GGTATCCCACCGGATGGTTCAAAATAATTTTCTGCGTCGCTTTCAGCTTGAGCGCGGCCGCGACCTTGTCCTTTTCTATCATCCCTCGCGGCACGGTGGCTAGCCCCGCCGCCGCGCAGAAGAGGGAGATGTTTTGCGAGACAATGCCGGCGTCCATGTCGGCCGCGCTGGCCTTGGCCGCGTCGTCGCCTGACAGGCGGGTGAGGTCGGAGACTAGGATGAGGTTCACCGGCGCCGCGGCGATCCCGGGCTGCGCGGTGATTTGCGCGCGGAAGTCGCCGGCGGCTATGGGTTCGAGCGTGTTCTTTTTCGCGTCGTAGAGGTACGCGCCTTCGGGCGTTATGGCGTAGATGTCGATGTCCTGCGCGTCGCGGGCGGAGGGCGCGGTGCGTCCGGGTTTGGGGGCGCGGCTTGGGCGGTTTATGCCGTTGCCGGCCCAGAGGAGGTCGGCGAGGTCTTGGTCGGAGAGCTTCTTGGCGTTGAACTCCCGCGCGGAGCTCCTCTTGGAGAGCGCGTCCATGAGCGTGGCTTTTTTGGCCATGTCGGGCTTTTTGAGCGCGACGGCCTTGAGCTCTTCGGCTTGCGCGTAGGATAGGGCGGCGCAGAGGAGGGCGGCGGTCATAACGGCTAATTTCTTCATAACGGCAATCTCCTTGAAATGGGTTGATTGTTTATTGTGACGTTGACTTTGTGTGGCGGCTAAACAAAGTCAACGTCTTTTTAAAATCTTTTTCAGACGAAGCCTACGGCTTCATAACGTGTGGCGGCTAAAGCCGCCACACAACGTCAAAGTCAAAACCACAAGTAAAAAATATATTTGCGCACAGCAGATGCCAAAATATTATATTACTGATGTCTACCCATTTTTTAATATTGGTTTTCGGAGTCCTCCCGATGCGCCTGTTTTTGGCGGGCGCCGTTATTTCCTATTTTACCACTATATGTCTGATTGTCACCTAATAGGCGGCAAGCCTTGTTGCTTGCCGTCAAGGAAGAGGGAGGCGTTATGCGGGATGTTTATTACGAGGAGGAGCTTCGTTATTTGAAGGAGGAGGGGGCGCGGTTTGCGGAGAAGTACCCGCGGCGGGCGGCGCGCCTCAATATTGAGTCGGCAAAGGATAGGGATCCCAAGGTAGAGGCGCTCTTTGAGGGTTTTGCGTTTTTGTGCGCGGGCGTCCGCGAGCGGATAGACGCCGCGCTTCCGGAGCTGGCCGCGGGGCTCACGGGGCTTGTCTGGCCGCAGCTGCTCCACCCGGTCCCCGCGCTCTGCGTCGTGGAGTTCAAGCCCCGCGCGGGGATGCTGCAGGGGTGCTACACGGTGAAGAAAGGGACGGCGATGTACGCCGACCCCGACCCGTCGACCGGCGTGTGCTGCCGGTTCGCGTCCACGCAGGACGTGCGCGTCAACCCGATAAGCGTCGCAAGCGCGGAGGCGGAGGTTAGCGCGGGCGGCAAGGACGCGCTCACGCTCACGTTTAAGCTTGAGCAGGGGATGCGCCGCGAATCGCTGTCGCTCTCGCCGATCAGGGTGTTTATAAATGACGACCTCCCAGCGGCGCTGCTGCTGAGAAAGATGCTCCTTTGCAACGCGGAGGAGGTCGTCCTCAGGGACGACTGCGGCCGGTCGAAAAAGCTTCCCCCGCAGGACGTGTTCGTAGAGGGCGGCTTCGGCGAGGGCGAGGGGCTGTTTCCCGAGCCGCAGAGCGTAAGCCGCCCGCTTAGCCTGCTTAGGGATTACTTCGCGTTTCCTGAGAAGTTTTTATTTATAGACATCTACGGCCTCGACTCCCTTTCGTCAAGCGGCGGCGGCCCGTCGTCGGCGCTGTCGCTGCAAGTGCGTTTTGATAGGAAGCTGTCGGCGAAAATATCCGTGGCTAAGGAGGTCTTTAGGCTGCACTGCTCGCCTGCGGCGAATGTCTTCCGCCGCGACGCGGAGCCGATCCTCGTGGAGGGGAGGAAGAGCGAGTACGACCTTGTATCCGACGCCGACCGGCCCGATTGCTTCGCGATACACAGCGTGCTGTCGGTAACGGGCGTCGACGGAGCGACGGGCGGCAGGCGCCGGTACGAGAGGTACTGCAGGCCGGGCGGCGGCAAGCAAAGGTTCTATTCGCTGCGGGCCGACGGGGGCGGCAGGCGGATGAAGCTTGCTATGAACGGGCGGCAAACCGAGAACGGCAAATTGCTGAGGGAGACGCTTCACGTAGAGACGTGGCAGACCAACGGCGCGCTGGCGCGCAAGGTGCTAACCGAGGGCGGGGCGCTGCGCAAGGCCGCGCATGGCTTTCCTGACTACATAACGTTCACAAACATAACAAAACCGAACCCGCCCATAAACCCTCCGAGCGAAGACAAGCATCTGTGGATGTTTTTATCGCATATGTCAAGCACATATTCTAATTTTGGCGACGCCGAGGGGCTAAAAGAGCTGTTGCGCGTGTACGACTGGGTTCAGGGCGGAGACAAGCGGATAGAGATAGAGGCAATAGTGTCGGTATCGGTAAAGCCTGCCGATTTGGTTGTTGACAGGGCGGTGATAAGGGGCGCGGAAATGAATGTCGTTGTTGATGAAAGCGCCGCGCCGGAGGAGAACCTCTTTTTATTCGGTACGGTGCTGGCGAGGGCGCTGTCGTGCATGGCGTCAATCAACACGTTCCTAAAGCTTGTGCTCACGATGCCCATAAGCGGCAAGGCGTTTGAGTGGCATTGCAGGGCGGGGGAGAGGTGGGCGGTATGAAAATGGCGGAATTAATAAATCTGCTTGAGCGCGAGTATTACTCGTTTGACGTGGGGCAGCTGGTTGACGTTATCAATGAAGCATTGGCGGATAGCGTCGGCGAGGCCAACGGAGCCGACGGAGCCGACGGGATGATATTCTTTGAGTCGGACGCTACGCTTGCGTTTCCGTCTAGCGATGTGGGGTATGTAGAGATGGCTGGCTGGCGCGGGGATGGCGGCATTAGCGGCGCCGGCGATCTTAATAACGGCATCAATGGCAATATCAACGGAGGCATCGCTAGCAGCGTCAACCGCTACTCCCGCGCGGTCGTCGGCCTGCCGGTAATGAACATATTGGGTTCGTCGTCGCCGCTGCCGGTAAGTTTTTCCGATTACATCGCTCGCAACCGCCAAGACGCCGACATATACCGCGACTTCTTGTCGATCATGCAGAACCGCATACATAGGCTATGGCTTGACGCGCATAGAAAATATGCGTTATGGAGCAACGGCGGCAGGGTCGCGAGGATGATATTCGAGTCGATGTCCGCGCTGCCGATAGAACGGGCGGGGTTTTACGAAAACGCGCTTGCCGGCCTAGGCCAGCTGTCGAATAGGGCAAGGAGCGCGCAGGGGCTAAAAGACCTGCTAAGAACGACATGGGATGACATCCCTATCCGAATAGAGGAAAACGTGGGCAGATGGGCGCAAGCGTCCAACGCCCCCACGCTAGGCGGCGCCATGCGCGTAGGCAAAAACGCGTCGGTCGGCTCAAGGGTCTACGACCGAACGTCAAAATTCCGAATCTCGCTCGGCCCGCTCGCTTACAGCGCGTACAAAACGTTTCTGCCCGGCGGCGCCAATTACCGGTTAATAAGCGGGATAATAGCCCTATACCTAAACGAGCCGATCCTCTGCGAGTTAGAGATATCGTGCCGCCGGGAAGATATGCCAAAAACCAAAATCGGCGGAGCGCCGCCAACCGCATTAGGCAGGACGACGATACTGGGCAGGGGGGAGGGGGCGTGCAGGTATAGGGCGGACGTAACGGGCGCTGGAGCCTTTTGCGCTGGTCGATAGTCTTTTTTAGCTTAAAAGGGTTTAGGTTTTGATAGTTCTCGACGAGTAGCCTTTGTATGCCGAGAGTTGCGTTTCCCGAGGTGATGATTCTTTAATATGGTGTTGTTGTGTTGTCGTAAGTTTTTTTGTATCTGCTGTTGACTTTGGTTTTGGAAATGAATTTCACGGATGGGCAGAACCTACTCGCCCGACACGCCGCTAGGCGCGGCCGCGAGGGGTTTGACGCACTCAAAGCCCCGCCACCCCTCGGCGGCGCGGTAGGCATTGATGCTGTTTGCCGGGACGTATAGGCAGGTGCGCAAAGGGTCGAACGCGCCATACCCAATGTAGGGCGGGACAGGATTCAGAACGGTGACGGACTTCAAATAGTTGCAATGGGCAAACGCGCCTTCCCCGATAGATGCCACAGTACTCGGTATCGTCAGGGATGTTAGGCCGACGCACCCGAAAAACGCGTCATCAGCTATAAGCTCCACGCCATGTTCAATTGTTACGGATGTTAAGCGGGCGCAACGGAAAAACGCATTTTCCCCGATAGATGCCACACTGCCCGGTATCGTCAGGGATGTTAGGCCGGCGCACCCGAAAAACGCTTTATAATCTATAAGCTCTACCCCGTTTCCAATCGTTACGGACGTTAGTCTAGGGCAATAGGCAAACGCGTATTCCCCGATAGAAGCCACACTGCCCGGTATCGCCACAGACGTCAGTTTGGTGCAGACGCTAAAAGCCCAACTTCCGATAGACTTTGCGCCGTTTTCAATCGTTACGGATGTTAAGCTGGTGCAACAGGAAAACGCCGACCCACCGATAGAGGACACGCTGCCGGGAATGGTCACGGACGTCAGGCCGGCGCGGAATGCAAATGCCGAATCTTTGATAGAGGCCACTGTGCCGGGAATCGCATAAGCGCCTTGCCTGCTTATTGGGTACAGTATTAAGCTATCTTTGGCTTTATTTAAAAGGACGCCGTCGTCGGAGCTGTAATGCGCGTTATCAGCAGCGACCGTTACGGACGTC
>JAIRUL010000041.1 GCA_031254445.1 Chitinispirillales bacterium | reverse complement strand
CGGCGATGGTCGTTCTGGTTAACGATATCGACTCGCACGCCCCGCCCTCGCAGCTCTCCACCGTCAGCTTTTTCCCGCTTATGGTAATGCTCACCGTGCCCTCGCCCGGGATCGTGGTGTCTATGGAAAACACGCCCTTAGAAATGGCGTACGGTACGGAACCCTCCTCTTCCCCATCCACGGAAAAATACAGCCTTTTGCCGTCTACCCGCCACCGCACCTGCTCTTCGTCCACCCCGTCCACCTCCTCTACCCAACCGTCCCCCACCCTCATAAACGTATAGCCAAGCACCTCGCCCGACGGTTTGATGTCAATCGCCGTCCTGTATTCGCTAGGGTCCTCGTCCGTCAGCCTCCCCGGTATCTCCCAAGCCCCTACGATATAGTCAGCGGCGCTGCCCCCGTTCCCTTGGTTTCCCGCCGAATTCCCATTCTCCGTACACCCCGAAATAAGCCCGCCGGCAACCAGCGCAACCGCCCCCAGCACAATCCCCGAAAACCGTTTGAAAGGCATAACCCGCCCCCTCCTTTTGAAAAGATGGTTAATTATATGGATACATAGGCAAAAAAGGCGGAACTACGCCGCCGCTACTCTAGACTCGCAATATACATTATGGTTGAGCGGGGATGCGGTTTTTTAAAAAATTAAAGAAGTCAGTACACCCCCACCCGCACCACCCTGCTCCGAACCGGCGTTCCCGCGACACCCGCTTGGAGAGCGTATTTTCCGGCCTTCATGGGGAGGCGCAGGGTGTGCGGGGGGTTTGTTACGGTGTGTTCTTCTCCGTTGACAAACCAGAGAACGCTCTCGGCCTCCGGCTCCGCTACGCAGTTGACCGGCAGGAACGCCTGTTCTTTCGGCATCTCTGGGTCTATAAAGAAACGCGCGCCGGAGCGCGGCCACGTGATTTCTACATGGTAGTCTATAGGGAGCCTCTCGCCCGGGCAGAGCGGGCTTTGCAGGCGCGGGGCGGCGGGCAGGCCGTAGGCGCGCGCCCACGACTCGTACGCCGGCGCTAGCGACAAAAAGGAGCGGAACTCGCGGACTTTTTCGGGGCAGCCTGAGCCAGCGAGGAGGCCGTTGCGCTTGTCTATAGGCAGTACGCGGAGCACTTCGCTCACGCCGGTGGGTTCAGTCCCTATGGCGAAGTAGTCGCTTGTTACGTAAGGCGTAAACATATCGGCGCGCAGCCCAGTCAGGCGGCAGATGGAGAGCGGGCGAAAGCCTTCGGGGGCGGGGAAGGCGCTTTCGCTTAAGCCGTCGCGCTCCTTAGGGTGCAGGTGCAGCATGACCTTTTTTACTATCGGAGCGGGGCCGTTGTACCCGCTTACGCGCTTTGTCGGGTGGTTGTCGGCGTTGCCCATCCACGCGGCGACGAGGTAGCGCTCGCTCCACGCCACGCACCATGCGTCGCGGAAGCCGTCGGAGGTGCCGCTCTTGACGGCCACGGCGAAGGGGTACTCGAAGAAGCCCTCGCGGGGGAAGGTCGGGAGGCGCGCTAGGGGGTCGGAGAGGAAGCGCTGAACCATTAAAGCGGCCTCAGGGCTCATGACCTGCTTGACCCGGGGATTTGCGATATCGCCGTATTGATTTGCTGCTCCGTTGCCGCTTGTCAAATTATCGTAACGGCTGTCTGCCGGATATTGGCCAAGGCCAATCATATCGCCGCTACCCATAGATTTGCCTTGATGTTCCGCCGCATCGTCTTTAAACCAGACGAGGTCGCCGAAGCGCCCCTCGTTCCCCAGCGTCAAGTAGGCCCTGCTTATAGATGTCAGGTCGCAGTACATGCCGCCTATCGATATGCCGAGGCCATAATAGCCGCCGCGCCCATCGTCATCGGCGAGTTTTAGGTCGGTTAGCCGTCTGTAGACGGAGTTGACGCCAAGCGATTTTAGCACCTGCACGGCGGGGATGTTACGGCTGTTGGCTAAGGCGTATTTATATAGGATGGGGCCGAGGTACTCCCTGTCGCTGTTGGCGGGGATGAACGAGCGGCTGCCCTCGCCGAAGTCGTAGTTGATGTCGCGCAAAACCGTCGCCGCTGTGTAGCCAAGCTCTTCCATGCCGTAGGCGAAGATGAAGGGCTTTAGGAGGCTTCCGGTCGACCTTTTCGTCGCGGCGTAGTCGTGCATCCCGAGTTCAAAGCTGAAGTATCCGCCGGAGCCGACATACGCCAACACTTGGCGGCTATTTTTGTCAACCACGATCATCGCGCCGCTCCCCACGTCGCCGGCCTTGTACCGGTCTAGGTAGTCGGCGAGCTCGCGCTGTATGTATTTTTGGAGGTCGATGTCGATTGACGAGACGACGAGGCCTTGTTTTTTGACGCTGTCGCCGACGTAGTAATCGTCATTGTCGGCGTTGGCGTTGATACGGTTGTTGATGCCTTTGTTGATACCCTTGCCTACCCCCAAAGCATCGCCCCCATGAAGCATGCTCTTATACCTAAGCGCCGCGTGTATCCACGACTCGTCTCTAATATCCTTAGGCGGGATGGCAAACCCCTTAAGCTCCGCCATCGACTGCCGGTATTCCGTGCTGTCGATCCACCCGTACCCAAGGCACCGACCGAGCACAAACTGCGCCCGCGCCCGCGCGGCGGCGAACCCTTCGGGCTTAAACATGTTCATCCTCCCCGGCGCCCGCGGCACCGATACCAGAAGCGCGCTCTCCGCGAGGCTTAAGTCCTGCACCGGCTTCCGGAAATACCGCCGCGAGGCGCACGGCGCGCCGGCAATTCTATTTCCGTAGGGGGATATCGAGATGTATTGCTTGAGGACTCTGTCGCGCCCGTAAACTACTGTAATCCACACCGCCGCAAACGAATCCCGCACTTTCGAGAAGAGCCCGCCCCCGCCGCCGCGCTGTAGTCTCGCGGTCTGCATAGCGATGGTTGACGCGCCGGAAAACCCTTTTTTCCTTATGTAGTTATTGACAACGGCGCGCCCGATAGACATCGCGTCAACCCCGATGTGCTTACGGAACCTGCGGTCTTCGGCGGCCAAAACCGCAGCCACAAGCGTTTTCGGAAGCGTGTCCGGCGCAGGCCAATAGCCGATCTCCCCCTGCGGCGACTCGATCTCGGCGACAAAGCGGTAATTGCGGTCTAAAACAATCCACGAGGGGTTGTGCTTGCGCAGGCGTATATCGGCAAGGCTCATAAAAAACGCCGCCATGACGAAAATAACCGGCAACGCGACTAGCGCGATCAGCGTAATGCCGATAATGCGTGAAGTCAAACTCAAAGCCCGACCCCCCCGAACACCGCCTCAATCGACGCCTGCTGCCCCCCCGCCACTGTAACAACGCGCTCCGCATCCATGACCCCATCGCTCCACCGCTCAAACCTCGCGCCTGCGTTCGGGACGGCTTTTAATACCACTGGCGCAGCAGGGTACGCCTTGAACGTCGCCGCCCCGCCGCGTATCGGCAAATTATGTATCAACACGCTGCCGCTGCCATTGCCGCCGCACGACACGGTAAGGTCTACCGCCCCGCCGCCAATCTTGAAGAACGCCTCCATCTCTCCCTGCAACGCGGCCGCGCGGCTCCTGCCGAAATTTCTGATGTTTGCAAGCTGCGTGTTCATCGAGCTCGCGCTATGCCTCCACCTCGCCTGATCAAACTCGATCTCGCTCTCTATGGGCGCCATGAGCGCGTTTATCCGCGCCTCCACCGTTTCGGGCGAGAAGTACGTCGCAAGCAGGAGCGAGAAGCGGTTGATAAATGCCTTTTTATAGCCCTCGTTCGCTATCAGCCTGCGGAAGAGCAGCGTCGAGTGCGCCGGATTCGGCCAGTCGTTTGGCGCGCCCGTCAAAAACTCCAACATGTTGACGCTGGCTCGGCTATTGTACGTATAGGCGCCGAACCCGTAGTCGTTGTCGTACATGAGCCACTTCCACTTGCTTGCCGGCGCGGTCGAGCGCCACCGCTTCATGTTGTTCCCGGGCCAGTCGGTGTCCATGATGTAGATCTCGGACTGAAAGACGTTCGTAAAGTTGTCCAAATCAATCCACTCCCCAAGCTGCAAAACATCGGCGTCGCTAAACGCAGGCTTCCCCTCGGCCCACGCCAATATTCTCTGGTAATCGGCGTCGGAGCCGCTGCTCACCTCGTTGTTCGCTTTCACTAAATCTATGAACTCCCTATCTATACCGTAGTTCGTCTCAAAATAGCGCTCGTTCGCGCGCTCGCGCAGGTTGTGGATGCCGTAGTACTCGCCGTTATAATACACTATCACCGCCCGCCCTTTTTGATAATCCACCCCCAGCCCCTCCGTGAGCGAGGAGGTCAGCATGTCGCGGATGTAGTCCCTGCCGTAGTTGTTGCCGTTGTTCCGCAAGACGAACCGCTTAAACGCCGTTAGCCGCGGATGCTCCGGGAAGAGCGTATAGCTGAGGCTCTTCTGCCCGTACTCCTCCCTGAAGTTTATGGCGACCGACTTCTTGGCGTTCATCCTAGAGTAGTTGCCGAAAATCTTCAGCCCCGCAGCGTAGCTCCACGCGTGCCTCGCGTCGCCCTCGAAGAAGTCTATTGCGATAGGCAGCTCCGTGTCGGCCCAGTAGTTAGCGCCGTAGTGCGGCTGCTGCGGGCTCGCGTTCGGGCCGGTCGCATAGAGCCCCGCAACGGGGTCGAACATCGCCTGCGGATCCACGGCGATCGAGACGATAGGCAGCGTAGGCATCCGCTTGCCGACGATGTAACTCCGCATAACTTCAACGCTTGGATAACTCCCATCCTTAAACTGCGCGCAGCGCATGACCGTTGCCTTTGTAAGTTTCAGCGTAGCGCCCGAACCAAGCGCGCTCCCCGCCGTCGGTTGCGCGCCGCTCGTATCGCAGCGCAAGGCAAAAGCGCCGCCCGCCGCTTCCGGCAGCGTAAATACAAGGGAATCAACGTAATAGCCGCTCCTAGGGATCCCCGCAGACGACGGCGGCGG
>JAIRUL010000039.1 GCA_031254445.1 Chitinispirillales bacterium | reverse complement strand
ATATTAAAAAATATTTGGCATAGTATTTAACCATACATTAGTTTAAGTAAAGACAGGAATCACCTTAAATACGAGGGAAAAGCTGTCAGGAAAACCGAACCACTTCAATCCTCTCGGCTCGGTTGGGTATTCCCGCACCGCGACACCTCGGGCGGCGCCACGGTTGAATTCGCCCATATCTTGCAACACGTAGCCCGCGTCCATGAGCATACGGTCAATATTCTCGCGAGCTTTCGCCTCCGGTGCCGCCATCCGCCCTCTCCTATGTAACTTCCGAATATCCTACCTTATCGGAAGCTATTATGGCAAAAAAAGGCGAACTCTCCCCAAACGGCAAACACCCGCAGGGGCAGGTTCGCATTTACAGCCATCACCATCTAATCAAAAGATAACTAATCCTACGCGCCAAGTCAAGAACTTTTTCAAAAAAATCATCCCCGGCCTAGGGACGATTTACGCAACCCCCCCGTTGGCATCTGGGGAGCTTCGCGGCGCGGCGCTGGGGCGGGTATGTCTCTATGCAAACAAGGTCGACCGCGTCCACCGCCTTATGGGCGGCGCGGAGGGTCAAAGGCGGGCGGTGTATCGGTTTTCGCGCCCGCTTGGGGCGCGTGTGTTAAAGCAGTATCCTCCCCCGCCTCTTCTTTTGGGGGAGGATATTGGGCGGCAGCCATCCTTTGTACTCTCTACCCTTCCCCGTCCAAGGCGTGGAGTATTTCTTCGCATTGTTTTTTCAATATTGGCACATCGTCTATGACCGTTTTCCAGATTTCGCCATAATCCGTTTTGTCGTATTCGTGCACTATTATATTGCGCATTCCTTTTAGTTCTTTCCACGGAATGGTTGTATGCTGGGCTTGGAAATCATGGCTAAAGCGTGACGACAGCTCGCCAATTTGCATAATGCACATAGTACACGAACTTTGGTAAACAAAGTCATCGGCAAATGTTTCAATGGATTTGCCAAAGCGAGCCACAATCTTTTCTACCTCATTGCAGTGTTGTATAATCCGCTTCAATCGTTGCTTGTTTCTATCATAGCTTGGCATATATCAGAAGTTCCTCGTCCTTGATATAGCTATAAAATTTTTCCGACATATTTTTTGTCATCACCAAATCAACCCGTGTACCCAACGGTTCCGCAAGATCCTCATATAGCCCTCCCATCGTAAAAAGCGACGGGATATTGCCCCCTACGATGCGAAAATCCACGTCGCTTTCTTCGGTAGCGTCTCCCCTTGCGTAGGAGCCGAAGAGATAGACTTGGTTGATTTCGTATTGCGGAGCCACTGTTTTTACGACTTCGCTTATTTTATTGAGCGTTAGCATATTGTTCCTCCGCAAACACGGTGAGCGCAAAAGACCCCGTTACTGCCCAATTATGGTAATTGATTCTGTGCGGAGAGTACAACCCCCATCCCCCGCCCCCGACCGACCGCGCCGTCAGCCTATTCCCCTTGGGGTCTTCCATACAATAAAAATAGCATTCCGCGCCGCCGCTGTCAAGGGCTATATAAAGCCAAAGTCTTTTTTAAATCTTTTTCAGACGAAGCCTAAAGTCAAAGTCTTTTTAAATTCTTTTTCAGACGAAGCCTACGGCTTCATAACGTGTGGCGGCTAAAGCCGCCACACAAAGTCAAAGGCGGCAGGGTGGATGGTTTTGACGTTGATGTTGGTGTTGACGTTGACTTTGTGTGGCGGCTCTGCGCCACACGTTATGAAGCCGTAGGCTTCGTCTGGAAAAGATTTTTAAAAGATGTGGTAGTTACTACGCGCCCCACCGTCTAGCGTAGGGGCGCGCGGTATAGTCGCTATCCTGCTCTGTCAATCACTGCGATGCCATCAAAACCGGCTGATGAAGTTTAGCTTGCAGGCGCGGCTCTTCTAGGCGCGCGCCGGCAAATTACTTCATGAAGCTCAGCATGATGATCGAGGCGACGAGCGAAAGGATGGCGTAGAGCTCCGAGGAGACCGTCAGGATCATCGCCTGGCCGAAGACGTTGTGGCCGTCGGCCATCGCGGCCATACCGGTGGCGCAGATCTTACCCTGAAGGATTGCGGACGCTAAGCAGCTCGCGGCCACCATTATGCCGGAAGCGAGCGCTACCGAGCCGTGGAAGACCGAGAGGCCTTCCGCTCCGATTGTGGTGATCGCGCCGTTGTACATGATGAACGCCACGAATCCGTAGAGACCCTGCGACGCGGGGAGCGCCGAAAGGACGAGACCGGTTCCGAACAGGTCCGGTTTCTTCTTCATCATGCCGATCACCGACTGCCCGCTGATACCAAGACCGATAGCAGAAGCAGCGCCGGCGCCGCCGCACATTAGGCCCATCCCAATGAATGCAAGTACTGAAGGTAAAGAAGCCATCGTAAATCCTCCTACGTGTGTATTTTAATGGTTACGATTATTTATTGTCTACCTTTGCAAACGGCGTGTACGGCTTGCCGTTGCCCTGAAAATCTACCACGCCGTAAAACTCGACAAACGTTAGGCGCAACGAGTGTATAAACGCGCCCAAGCCCGAAAACACTATGTTGAGCCCGTGGCCCGCTAGGAGCACGATCACCGTCCCTACCATGCCTATCGAGAGCATATTGATATTGCCGTCGGCGTCCTTGATAATCATGAACGCGATATAGTTCATCGCGTTGGCGAGGAGCCCGCCCGCTAGGCCCAGCGCGAAGAGACGCAGGTAGGAGAGGATGTTCGACAAGAGGCCGAACGCGTAGTTGTAGAGAATCCATAGGCCCATGAGCGGGCGGATGAATATTGTCTTGTTTATGTTGTTGAATAGGAGCAACACGGCAAGCCCGCCGAACACAAAGCCCTGCGCCACGTTGGCGGGGATAAGGTTAAGCCATGCCCCGACCTCAAGCGGGCCGGCGGCGAACTCGTTCATCCTGAGGTTCAGGAATTCGGGGTGGTGCGTCCCCGTAACAACCGCGCCGAGCGCCATGAACATCTGCGCTATCGGCACAAGGCCCGCCCAAAAACCGCCGTCCCTCATCTGCATATAGGATCTGATGCTCATTCCCGTGAAGACCTGTATGAAGCCCATGACCATCGCGAAACTCATTGCCGGAAAGACCGTGCCGCCGTTGCGCTCGAACGATGCGAACGGGGCGAGTATCCCGTACCAGCGGCTTTGCTCGATTATCGCGCCGTTCGCGTCAACCGTGCAGAAGAGTTTTTTCATCAGCTCTACCCCGCAGCACGAATCCGTCAGCGTCCCCGCGATTATCGCGGTTATGCCGAACATTAGGCCGAGGTACATGAACCCCTTCATCTTTTTGCCGGCTAGCTGCAGCCCGAGAAGAGAGATTATCAAAAACAAGAGCCCGTAGCCGGAGTCGCCGAGGCAAAGCCCGTAGAAGACCGTGAAGAACGGCGCGGCGAACGGCGCCATGTCCATGCCCCTGTATGACGGAAGCGAATAGAGCTTCAAAACCGGCTCGTACAGCCTGCTGAAATTGTCGTTTTTGAGTTTCACCGGCACGTTGTCGTCGGGCGACGGGTCGCGGAACTCCACATAGGCCGGATAGCCGTCCAAAAACTTCGCGAGGTTCGCCTCGTTCGAGCGCGGAACCCAGCCGGAGAGCTTCAGTATCTTGCCGTTCGCGGCAGATTCCATCGACAGGCGCGCCTCTTCAAACTTGACGCAGTCTAACTGCTTCGCGCAATACTCTTTCATGGCCGGCACGGCGCCGATCATCTTTTCTATCTTCGCCGCGACCTCTTTGCCCTCGGCCTCAAGCGCGGCGACCTTCGCGGTCAGGGAGCTTATGCTCGCGTCGGGCAAGCGCACCTCGTCTGCGCCAGCGACCTCCTCAGCCTCGCCTTTAAAGACGACCGCAAAGAAAACGAAGCCCTCGCGTTCGGCGATGATTTCCATATTGTATTTCGATTTGTCAACCTGCCCGAATTTCTTCTGCGGCACGGCGTAAAACTTGATTGCAACGCCAGACTCGGCCAAGCGCTTTACGGCGCTAGGGTCGAAGTTGCCCCACGGGGCGAGCGCGCTTATGTCCTTTTTAACCGCCGCAATCTCCTGCTCAATCCTGTCGCGGCGCGCCTCGCACGCTTCGTAGTTGGCGAGCGCCTCGGGGACTGCGGTTGTGAGCGCGCTCGGCGGCGCGGCAACGCCTAATTGCTTCTGCAGCCCGATAAGCGCGGCGACGATCCGCTGGGCGCGCGCGGCGTTTGCGCTCTGCTCCTGCGTGGCCACGGCCTCTATCGGCTGCTCGGCCGTGATGTGCACCACGCCCAGATTCCTAAGCTCCTCAAGAAACCTCTCCTGCTCGCGATGGTAGAGCAAGAGATCCATTTTTCTCATTTTGACTATCATGCGGCCGCCTCCGCTGCTATCTTTACCTTTAGAATCTTCTGGGACGACTTAGCCAAATTGTCCTCGTCCTCCATGAACCGCTTGATTTTGCGGACGGCCTCCTTGTACTCGGGGATCTGAACCTTTTCGTATAGGTTGACCTTCTGCGTAGTCTTCTTGCGCGCGTACTCCAAAATCGACACCTTCTTCTTGGCAAGCTCTAGGCTGATTTTCAGCTCCGCGATATTCTTTAGAATCTCGACGCCCTCGGGGATCCAAGCGGCCTTCGTAGCGAGGCTGTAGCGCGCGATGTTGAAAGAGGCGTGGTCTAAGACCGGGGTCTTCACGCCGGCGATCTTCTTGACGGTAACGGAGAGCTTGTCGATTTTCACAAGCCCCTCCGGCATCTCCGTCCATAGGCAGTTCGCCGACGCCAACGCCTCGCGCTCTTTCGCGATGCGGGCCTCAAGCTCGTGCGCCTGCTCCTTGGCCTTCTTGACCTCGACGCGCAGCGCGGACTCTTTCGCGACGAGGGTCGGGAGGGCATTCTCCCTAACCTTCAGCTCGCGGTTGAGCTGCTGGAGATACGTCTTGTTGTATTGAAACTTTATCGCCATTTTTTCTCCCGTCCATTACCCGCAAACGCTGCGGATAAGCGCAATGCCACCATCCAACCCCAAAATCATACCGCCCTACGGATACATCCTTTGCGCTGCCTAACTCGCCTTCGCCGACTCATTCCAGTACTGATCCATCAGCTCTTTCTTGATGCCGACCTCGTCCTGCGTGAAGTACTTGCCGAAGAACTTCCACGCGGTGTCTAGCATCGTGTCGATTTCAATGTTGATGTCTATCGCAAGAAGCTCGCGCGAGTACTCTTTCGCGAATTGCAGCGCGCGCTTGTCGTATTCCGTTAGGTCGAAACCGTTTTCCAGCTTCGTCTTCGCGCCGGCGGCGTCGGCAAAGAGGCGGATGGCGGTGTTCATGACCTGCGGGTGGTCTTTCCTCGTCTTCTTTCCGATAACGAGCTGCTTCAAACGCGACAGGCTTCGGAAGGGGTCGATGATGACCTTGGCGACGTCGGTGTCGCGGCGCAGATAGAGCTGGCCCTCGGTGATGTACCCCGTGTTGTCGGGGATGGCGTGCGTGATGTCGCCGCCGGAGAGGGTCGTTACCGCGATAATCGTGATGGAGCCGCCGTCGGGGAACTGCACGGCCTTCTCGTATATGCGAGCGAGGTCGCTGTAGAGCGAACCGGGCATGCTGTCCTTAGAGGGGATTTGGTCCATGCGGTTCGACACGATGGAGAGGGCGTCGGCGAAGAGCGTCATGTCGGTTAAGAGCACGAGCACCTTCATCTTCTGCTCGACCGCGAAGTGCTCCGCAGTGGTCAGGCACATGTCGGGGACGAGCAAGCGTTCGACGGGCGGGTTGTCCGTCGTGTTGACGAACGCGGTGATGCGGTCTAGCGCGCCGGCGTTGTCGAAGAGCGTCTTATAGTATAGGTAGTCGTCGTTCGACATGCCCATGCCGCCCAAGATGATGAGGTCGGCCTTGGCGCGGAGGGCCACGTCGGCCATAACCACGTTGTAGGGCTGGTCGGGGTCGGCGAAGAACGGGATCTTCTGGCCGGTAACGAGCGTGTTGTTCAGGTCGATGCCCGCAATGCCCGTCGCGATTAGCTCGGAGGGCTGCTTGCGCCGCACGGGGTTCACCGAGGGGCCGCCGATTTCCACCTCCTTGCCCTCGATCTCGGGGCCGCCGTCTATCGGGTCGCCGTAGGCGTTGAAGAAGCGCCCTTTAAGCTCGTCCGATACCTTTAGCATTGGCGGGCGGCCAAGAAAGACCACCTCGGCGTTCGTGGCGATGCCCTGCGTGCCGGGGAAAATCTGAAGCGTCACGCGGTCGCCGACAATCTTCACAACCTGCGCCGGGCGCCCGGCCACCGTGGCCATCTCGTCGTTGGCCACGCCGTCGGCGTGAACCGTGCAGGTGGCTTTCGTCACATTCTCGATGTGAGTGTAAATTTTCTGAAACGCTTTCGTGTTCATCCGTTATTCTCCTCGCGTCACGCCTGTGCGGATTGGGCCAAGGGTTCCGAAATCCTCTCGGAGAGCAGCGTGTTCAGCTGCTTTTCGAGTTCGTTGAATTTATCGCTCTTAAACTCCAAATAGTTCATCTGGCGCAGCAGGTTTATCGCCCGCTTGAAGTAGATGCCTATCTCCTCAAAACCGTCGAAGTTGTACTTGGCGTGGCAGATGCCGAGCACGATGTTCACCACGTACTGCTGGCGCTTGAGGGGCGTAGACGCGTCAATCTTGTCGAATGCGTCCTGCTGGAGTATCACAAAGTCTATAACCTCAGACTTGTTGTAAATAATGTGGTAATCGAGCGGCACGCCGTCGTCGCCCAGAATGTTTATCTGGTCGCGCGCTTCCTTGCCGCGCAAGAGGATGTCCTTTAAGAGCACGACCTTGGACACCCACCCGGGCTCCACCGTCTTGTCAAGCGACTCGATGACCTCCGCGTACTCAAGGTACTTGGAATAGCTGTCGATGGGGTCGACCGCAGGGTAGCGCTTCGAGTCGGCGCGCGTCTGCGACAGCGCGTAGAAGCAACGCGCCGCCTTCTTCGTAGACTCCGTAACCGGCTCCTTGAGGTTGCCGCCGGCGGGGCTGACCGTCCCGATGAAAGTGATTGAGCCGCTCTCGCCGTTGTTCAGGTAGGTGAAGCCCGAGCGCGAGTAGAATGTCGCGATGACGGCCGGAAGGTCCATCGGGAAAGCGTCGGGGCCGGGGAGCTCTTCCATGCGGTTGGACATCTCGCGCAGCGCCTGCGCCCAGCGCGACGTCGAGTCGGCGAGGAGCAGAACCTTGAGCCCCATCATGCGGTAGTACTCCGCGATCGTCATCCCCGTGTAAACGCTGGCCTCGCGGGCGGCGACGGGCATGTTAGACGTATTGCATATGATAATCATGCGCTCGATGAGCTTGCGCCCCGTGCGCGGGTCGTCGAGCTCCGGGAACTCCGTGAAGATTTCCACGACTTCGTTGGCGCGCTCGCCGCAGGCCACGACGATAATCAGGTCGGCCTCGGCGTACTTGGAAAGCGCGTGCTGGAGAACCGTCTTGCCGCAGCCGAAAGGCCCCGGGATAAAGCCCGTGCCGCCCTCCGTTATCGGGTTCAGCGTGTCGATGATGCGCACGCCCGTCTCCATGACCTTGAACGGGCGGGGCTTGCTCTTGTAGCCCTTCACCTCGACCTTCACCGGCCACTTCATCGACATCGTTACGCTGTGTTCAACGCCCGCAGAATCGGTCAGCACCGCTATCGTGTCCTTAACCGCGTAATCGCCCTCGGAGACAACGCTCTTGACGGTGTAGCTCCCGCCAAAGCTGAACGGCACCATTATCTTGTGGTCTATCCACCCCTCTTTGACCCTGCCGAGCCAGTCGGAGGCCGACACCGTTTGCCCCGCCTTGGCGATGGGGGTGAAATGCCACTTCTTGGCATCGTCGAGCGCCGGCGTGTACTCGCCGCGCTTCAGGAAAACGCCCTTCATGGCGTCAAGGTCGTTCTGCAGCCCGTCGTAGTTCTTGGACAGCATCCCAGGGCCGAGCGTCACCTCAAGCATGTGCCCGGTAAACTCTGCCGTACACCCGACGTAAAGCCCGCGCGTGCTCTCGAACACCTGCACGTAGGCGTTCTTCCCGCCGATCTTGATCACCTCGGCCATCAGATTGGTGCCCTTGAGATCGATGTAACAAATCTCGTTCTGGGCAACCGGGCCGTCAACCTCGATTGTGACCAAGTTAGCTACGATACCGGTCACCTTTCCCTTGGTGCTCATTGTCTGTTTTCCTCCGTTTTTTATTTTCAGTATGCTTAATGCCGTTAAAATCTTTAAAACATTTAATTCAAAATCTTTTAAATCTTTTTCAGACGAAGCCTATAAAAGTCAATTTCTTTAAATCTTTTTCAGACGAAGCCTACGGCTTCATAACGTGTGGCGCAGAGCCGCCACACAAAGTCAAAG
>JAIRUL010000002.1 GCA_031254445.1 Chitinispirillales bacterium | reverse complement strand
TGATTTTTGCCGACGACGACCCCTACGTTCGCCGCGCCGCCGCCGCGCGGGAAAGCCCACGCGTATCCGCCGGGGGCGACCCGCTGCCCGGTGTAGATATGCACCGCGTCTTCAGAGGCGTCCACATTGTCCGCCACCGCAAAATACGCCGGCTCGAGGTCGTAGGGCTTCCAGCAGATATTCTCGCCCTTGCCGAGGAGCGATACAGGACCCGACGCGTCTATAACGACGCGCGCGGATACCGATTCCCCGTTGCCAAGAGCCACTTGCCTGCGGCCGTTCTTATCCGCAAGCGACACGCTAACGGCTTTCACCCCAAGCTCTATCGCGACCCCGCGCTTTTTCAGCTTCTCCGCCAAGTCGCGCTGCATCTTCGCGCGGTCGATGATAAAACCCTTATTGGCGTCCGTATAGGAGACGCACGTCCCATCGGGGGAGTAGAAATTAGCTTTACTGATGACAAGGCGTATCCACGAGGGGTCGACCTCGAGCGCCTCCTCGAAACCAAGCCGCCCCACGCCCTCGGCGCAGGGGATGGGCTTATCCCAGGGGGCGGACTTGTCTATGAGCAAAACGGTGAGCGGCAAACCGACCGATGTAAGGCGCAAACCGGCGTTTAGCCCAGCCGGCCCCGCGCCTATTATAACGGCGTCGCAACTTATCATCCGGCCACTTCTTTGATGAGCTGCAGCGCGATTTCGTTGCGCTGTATCTGGTTTGTGCCCTCGTATATCTGCGTAATCTTGGCGTCGCGCATGCGCTTCTCCATCGGGTACTCACGCATGTAACCGTAGCCGCCCATGACCTGCAGCGCGTCGACGGTAACGCGCATGGCGACATCCGAGCAGAAGAGCTTGCTCATAGCCGACTCCTTGGCGAAGTTCTTCGCGCCGGCGTCGACCATGCGGGCCGTGGCGTAAAGAAGCGCGCGCGCAGCCTCGACCTCGGTCGCCATGTCGGCGAGCATATGCTGAACCGCCTGAAACGACGATATCGCCGCGCCGAACTGCACACGTTCGCGCGAGTACTTGACAGCGTCTTCAAGCGCCCCCGCCGCGATGCCCAACGCCTGCGAACCCACGCCCGGGCGGGAGTTGTTTAGCGTGTGGATAGCCACGATAGATCCCATGCCCTCCTTGCCTAGGATGGCCTCTTTCGGGATGCGGCAGTCTTGGAAGACAAGCTCGGTCGTGCTCGACGCGCGTATGCCCATCTTGTCTTCGTGCTTGCCGAAAGTAAAGCCCGGGGTGCCCTTTTCTATGATGAAGCAAGAAATGCCGCGCGCGCCTTTCGCCGGGTTCGTCTTCGCGAAAACGGTATATACTTTCGCGTTCTCGCCGTTTGTGATCCACTGCTTAGTGCCGTTTATGACCCACTCGTTCCCGTCGAGAACCGCCGTGGTCCTCATCCCAAGCGCGTCGCTTCCCGCGTTGGCTTCCGTGAGCCCGAAAGCCGCGATGGTCTTGCCGGCGGCGATATCCGGCAGGTACTTCTTTTTCTGCTCCTCGGAGGCGTGCAGGAGGATGGGGAACGTCCCCAAAGCCGTAGCCGCCATAGCGAGCGATATTCCCCCGTCTATCTTGGAAAGCTCTTCCACGGCCAAGCAGAGCTCAAAGACGCCGCCGCCGTACCCGCCGTACTCCGACGGGATGTACAGCCCGCACATATCGGCCTCGGAGAGCGCCTGCACGACGTCCCAGGGGAAAATCCCCTCGTGGTCGTACTTCTCGCGCACAGGCAAAATTTTCTTCTGCGCGATCTCGCGGGCGGTATCGACAATCATTTGCTGCTCTTCGGTCAGGAAGTAATTCATTTTTGGGGCTCCTTGGTTTTTATTATTGATGATTGTTATTCAATGGACAATGAACGGCGGGCAATTTATGGGACAGCTTCGCCGATGTTATGCCGCCAAACCTCATCGTTAATTGCCCATTATAAATATACATTACGCCACCGCCCCGCCGCCAATTTTCGACTTATCGTAATTGAGGCTGGCGTTGTGCGCGGCTATTTGCTGGGCTATTTTTTTGCTCGTCCCCGTCCCCTCGCCCATTTCCGCGCTTCCGATGTAGATTTTTACGGTGAAGCGCTTGGCGTGGTCGGGGCCGGCCACCTCCGTCGTAGCGTAGCGCGGGATGCCGAAGCCGTCGCGCTGGGACATCTCCAAGATTTGGCTCTTGTAGTTTACGTTATTCTCGTCCTCGAGAAACGCGCTTATCCGGCCAAATAGGCAGCGCTCTAAAAAATTTTTGACCGCCGCGAGCCCCCCGTCAATGTACATCGCCCCGCAGACCGCCTCGAAAGCGTTGGACGCGGTAGACATGCGGGCGCGCCCGCCCGACTTCTCCTCGGAGAGGCTCATTATCATGTACTTGCCGAAACCAAGCCCCTGCGCGACCTCGCCCAAAATCTTACGGCTCACAACTAAAGATTTGATTTTCGAGAGATGCCCCTCGCTCTTGTCGGGATAGGTCCTGTAGAGGTATTCGGTTACAAGGCAGTTGACAAAAGAGTCCCCCAAAAACTCTAGCCGCTCGTTTGAGAGAAGCCCTAGGGCGTCCCCCTGCCCGGCAAAAGACTTGTGGGTAAGCGCGTGCCTGAGCAGCGCCGAATTGTTGAACTCGTACTTGATAACGCGCTGGAATCCCTCTAAATCGGGCTCGCCGAGCCTCTTTTTACCCGCGAATAAGCGCTTTATGAAGTTAAAAACCGGCGTCATTTGCTATCGTTACCCGTCATACCCCCCAACAATCAACGACGCGTTGTGCCCTCCGAAGCCGAACGAGTTGCTCATCGCGTATTTGACCGCCCTTTTGACCGCCTTATTCGGCGTGTAGTCTAGGTCGCATTCGGGGTCGGGGTCGTCTAGGTTTGCCGTGGGCGGGATTATCCCGTCCCTGATGGCTAAAAGCGACGCCACGAACTCAATTCCGCCCGACGCGCCGAGGAGGTGGCCGGTCATAGACTTGGTGGAGCTGATGCTCACCGTCTTTGCGGCCTCGCCGAAGACCTTCTTTATCGCTGTCGTCTCGTACTTGTCATTTAGGGGCGTGGAGGTTCCGTGGGCGTTGATGTAGTCTATGTCGGCCGCGTTAAGCCCCGCGCTCGAGAGCGCCATGCGCATGGCGCTCTGCGCGCCGACGCCGTCCGGGGCGGGGTGGGAGAGGTGGTGGGCGTCGCCGGTCGCGCCGTAGCCGAGCATCTCGCCGTATATCCTCGCGCCGCGCTTTTGAGCGTGTTCGAGCGTCTCCATGACAACGATGCCCGACCCTTCTCCCATCACGAACCCGTCGCGCTTCGTGTCGAACGGCGAGCTGGCCTTCTGCGGGGCGCCGTTGCGCGTAGACATCGCTTTCATCGAGCAGAAGCCCGCGAAAGAGATCGGGGTGATGGCCGCCTCCGTGCCGCCTGCGACCGCGGCGTCCATCATGCCGCACTTTATCATCATAAACGCGTCGCCGAGCGAGTTGGCCGCCGAGGCGCATGCGCTCACCACGGCGTAGTTTGGACCCCTAAGCCCGTGCTGTATCGAGATGCAGCCCGTGGGCATGTCGGTTATCATCATGGGGATGAGGAAAGGGGAGACGCGGCCCGGCCCCCTGCTCGTGAGCTTCGTGTGCTCGGTCTCCATCGTGCGCAACCCCCCCACGCCGGAACCTACGATAACGCCTATCCGGTCTAAGTCCGCGCTCTCGAGGTCGAGCCCTGAATCCTTTATGGCCATTTGCGCCGCGACGAGGCCGAGGAGAATCGCCCTATCGTTGCGCCGCACCTCTTTGGGGTCGACGTATAGGGAGAAGTCCAAACCCCTCACCTCGCCCGCAATCTTCGTGGGGTAGTCGGCGGTATCGAACTGCGTCACGCAGTCGATACCGGACCTCCCCTCGCATAAGGCCTTCCAAAACGACTCGGCGTCGTTGCCTACTGGGCTGGTTACGCCAATCCCGGTAATCACTACTCTTTTTGACATGAAAACCCCTCAGAGCCAAAACTTAGTATCACATTCAACCGGCTGCGGGGGAAACCTTCCCCCCGCGCGCTGTCAATCAGCCCCCCGTACCGCGGCTACGAGCCGCGGAAAACGCCAAAATCAACACACAATTCGACGCCGCTACAACTTGGCCGACAAATAGTCGAGCGCCTCTTTCACGGTGCGCATCTTGTCGCCGTCCTCGTCGGGGATATCGATCCCAAAGGCATCCTCAAACGCCATGATAAGTTCCACCTGATCCAAGGAGTCCGCGCCTAAATCCTCGACAAACGCCGAGGCCGGAAGAATCTTGTCCTCGCTGACGCTAAGCTTCTCGGCAATAATCTGCTTCACCTTTGATTCAAAATCACTCACTTTTGCGCTCCTTTCTAAAGAGACAATATTAAAAGTTTTATAGAATTGTTACCGTCGCCATCAACACCATAAATATGATTCACCGCCGCCCTACATTACAAGCCCTCCGTCTACCGTTATCACTTGCCCCGTAATGTAGTCGGAGAGCCCGGAACCCAAAAAGAGCGCGGCGTTCGCCACGTCGAGCGGGTCGCCGAGCTTCGCCATCGGGATTTGGCTCGATAGCTTCTCTTTCTCGGCGTCGGTCAGCTTGTCGGTCATCGCGGTGCGGATGAAACCCGGGGCGATGGCGTTTACGTTTATTGAGCGCGACGCGAACTCGCGCGCCAGCGTCTTTGTCAGGCCGATCATCCCCGCCTTGGAGGCCGAATAGTTCGCCTGCCCCGCGTTGCCCATAAGCCCCACGACCGAGGCGATATTTATGATCTTCCCGCTGCGCGCCGACATCATAGGCCGCACCGCCTCGCGGCAACAGAGGAACGCGCTCTTCAGGTTGATGTTCAAAACGAGATCCCAATCCTCCTCTTTCATCCTCATGAGGAGCCCGTCGCGGGTGATGCCCGCGTTGTTGACCAAAATGTCTATCTTGGAAAACGCGCCCAGCGCCTCCTCAAACATCTTCTTAACATCCGCCGCCTTAGAGACGTCCGCGGCGACCGCTATAGCCTTGTGCCCAAACTCGGAGGCGAGCTCCGAAGCCGTGGCCTTGGCGGTCTCCAAATCGATATCGCTTATCGCCACATCGGCCCCCGCCTGCGCGAGCTTGCGGGCGATCTCCTTGCCGATGCCGCGGCCGGAACCGGTGATAAGCGCGGTTTTTGACTTTAAATCAATCATTTCTTGCTATGCCCTTTCTTTTTTGCCTGACTTTAGCGCGATGTATTGCATAGATTGCATATTTCGCGTTTCGCGGCGCATCAACATCAACACAAGGGCGGGCACGCATGCCCGCCCCTACAATAAGATTCGCCCGCTATGTTTTTATCTTTCGCCCACTATAGAATATATGTTATTGACGCCGCCGCACGCTACAATATTAATTTCCGGCGCGCATTTTTTTACCAAACCCCTCAAAACCGCCCCGGGCCCGGCCTCGGCGCAAACGGACGGGGAGAGCGCCGAAAGCGCTTTCATCGAATCCACCCACCTCACGGGCGATGTCAGCTGTTTGACCAATAGCTCTTTCATGAGCGACGGGTCGGTTTCGGCTTTCGCCGTGACGTTCGCTATCACCGGGCAGCGCGGCTTGGCGAATTTTACGGGTTCAAGCGCCGCAGCCAACTTCTCAGCCGCCGGCTGCATGAGGGGCGAATGGAACGCCCCGCTGACCGGCAATAGGATGGCGCGCTTCGCCCCGGCCTCCTTTAATAACGCGCAGGCGTCATTAACCGCGCCAACCTCGCCCGAGATAACCGTCTGCTCCGGGGAGTTCTCGTTGGCCGAGACGACGATGCCGCTCTTTACCAAAGAGATGACGGAGGCTATCTCATCCCGCCCCATCCCCATAACCGCCGCCATCGCCCCCGGGCTGCCCTTGCCCGTTTCGGCCATAGCCGCGCCGCGGGCCGCCACCGTCCGCAGCCCGTCCTCAAAAGATATCACCCCCGCCGCGTAGAGCGCGCTGTACTCGCCAAGGCTATGCCCCGCCGCATACTCGGGGACCGCGCCGCTATCCAGCAATAGGTCGGTAATAACCGCCTCAACCGCAAAGAGCGCAGGCTGGGTATTTTGGGTCTCCGTAAGCTCCTCAACCGGCCCCTCGAAGATAACCCGGCTCAAATCCTGCCCAAGAACCCTGTCCGCCTCCTCAAACCGGGCGCGGGCCGCAGGAACCTGCTCGTAAAAATCCCGCCCCATGCCGACGGACTGGGAACCCTGGCCGGGGAATAGCAGCGTTATTTTCATAGCGTACGCATTCCTTTTTAGTTTTTTAATGCCCAACGTTCAACGCTCGATGCTTTCCCTCACACCGCCCACACCGCGCTCCCAACAGTAAACCCTCCGCCGAGCCCTACAAACAGCACTTTCGCCCCGTCCCTAATGCGCCCGTCCAGCCACGCCTCTTCCAAGGCTAAGGGAATCGACGCGCTTGAGGTGTTTCCGTATTTGTGTATATTGGCCACGACTTTGCCTTCGGGGATGGAGAGGTGCTCCGCTATCGCTTGCATTATCCTTATATTGGCCTGATGGGGGATCAGCAAATCGACATCCTCAAGCTTTACCCCCGCCTGCTCGACGGCTTTCTCGCACGCGCCGCTCATAAGCCGCACAGCGTGCTTGAAAACCTCGTTGCCCTTCATCCTCAAAAAACGCTCGCCGCCCCACGCGGGCAGGTAGAGGAGGTCGCCCATCGAGCCGTCCGACGATAGGTAGCACGACAATATCCCCTTATCCCGACGCCCGCTCTCGTCCGCCTGAAGCACCGCCACGCCGGCGCCGTCGCCAAAGAGGATGCAGGTTCCGCGGTCTTTCCAGTCCATCGTCTTCGATGTGATTTCCGAGCCGACTACGAGCACCGTCTTCGCCTGGCCGGAGACGACCATGCTGTTCGCGACTGCCAGCGCGTAGGTGAAGCCGGAACACGCGGCGCTTATGTCGAAAGCGAACGCGCCCTTGCAGCCGAGGTCGGCCTGCATACGGCACGCGGTTGAGGGGAAGAAGTTGTCGGGGGTGAACGTCGCGACGATTATGCCGTCCACGGCGGACGCGGGGACGCCGGCGCGCTCAAGCGCGACGCGCGCGGCGCGGCAACCCATGTCGGCGGCGGAGATGGAACTCGCGGGCGCGCCGGGCATGTTGACCACCCGTCGCTCGCGGATGCCGGTGCGGGTCGCGATCCACTCGTCGCTCGTATCTAAGAACGACTCGAAGAATTTGTTCGCCAGCACCGTGTCGGGGACGTAGGTGCCGACGGAAAGGATTTTTGCTCTTGTGCTTGCCACTGCTTCCTCTGCAAAGATAAAAATCAAAATCTTTTTAAGCTTATGGGGACGGCTAATTTCGCGTTTCCGCCGCTTTCAACGCCGTCAGCACCGCGTTTCTTATCGATGTTATCGACGAACCGCCGTGGGCTTTTAGCACTGTGCCGTTTATTCCCAAAAATGGCACGGCGCCGTAGTTTTCCGGGTTTAGGGCGTCTATTTTTTGGGCCAGCCGCTTGTGCGTATCGGGGCTGTCGGCCAAAAAGTCCGAGGTTAGGGCGTAGAAGCTCTCGCACGTCTTTAGCAGGACGTTGCCTATAAAGCCGTCGCAGACCACCACGTCCGCCTCCCCCGAAAATACTTTATTGCCCTCTATAAACCCGATGTAATTTTCGAAGCCCTTGAGCAGCTCCGCCGCCTCGCGCACCGCGGGCGGGCCTTTGTGCGGCTCCGTCCCGACATTCAGCAATGCCGCTTTCGGCCTCTCTTTCCCGCGGACGCGGGCCACGTACCCGCAGCCGAGCCTCGCGAAACCGGCCAGCTGCTCCGCGCGGCAGTTTATGTTCGCCCCGACGTCCATTATCAGCACCGGCCTCTTGGGCGTCGGTATAAACGCAGCCAGCGCCGGGCGGGGCATCCCCTCGGCGCGGCCAAGGATAAACAACGCCGACCCTATGAGAATCCCAGTGTCCCCCGCGCTCACCGAGGCGTCCGCCAAACCCTCTTTCTGGAGGGCGACGCATCGCACAATCGAAGAGCCCTTTTTGTTCTTCCAAACGGTAGAGCGCTTGTCCTCCTCCGCGATGGCGTCGGGGCAGTGTTCTACGGTGAACTCGGAGCGGTCGAAACCGCCGCCAAGCTCGCCAAGGACGCGCTCCACCCGCGCCCCGTCGCCGCAGAGATAGGCGGTAAACGGGACGGGCGACGCCAAGCGCGCCGCGATAACGCCGCGCACCATCGCCTCAGCCCCGAAATCCCCGCTGTCCACGTCAACCGCTAAGCGAATCTCCGCCAAAATCAATCCTCCGGCACAAAGACCTCTGCCCCGGCGTAGTGCCCGCAGTTGCCGCAAACCCTGTGCGCAGCCTTAGGCTGCTTGCAGTGCGAACAAAGCGTAGGGCTCACCGCCGCAATGGCCAAATGGCTGCGCCTCTTAGTGGTGCGCGAGTGCGTGTGCCGCTTTTTTGGTTCTGCCATGATACGTCCTTTCTTTGACTGTGTATAATATATGTAATGGGCGAATGTTAATTCAATGAACAATGCCTTTAAGCTTCGTCAGCCCTTCCCACCTCGGATCAACCGCCCTATCCTCATCCGCGCCCGCGCCCCTCCCCGCCTCTATCCCCTTGCACTCCTCCGAGCACAGCGGCATCATCGGCAACGCTATCATTATCTCGTCGTAGACCGCGCTGCCGATGTCCACGATGTCATGGTTTGCGTCGAAATAGAAGTCGGCGCAGCCGCCGTCTACGGAGGGGCCGTGCTTCCCCTGCCCCTCTTGTATGATAACGCGCAAACCGCCGCCCACGGGCACGGCTACGGGCCCAAGGCACCTCGCGCACTCCGCCTCGAAGACGCCGTCGAAGCGCAAGGCTACCGCAATCGTCCCCCCCATGCGATCCACCTCCGCGCGGCACTTCACCGGCTCAACGGACGGGGGCAAGTCGTCTTTGAACGCCGCGAGCGAGGCCTCCTCCTGTTCAATGACGGAATGGCCCTCGGGGACTAATCTTGTGTTGATAATCATCGTTTTTAATAACAATCGAAAAGTCATATTCTTTAAAAATCTTTAAAGTCTTTTAAATCTTTTAAATCTTAAATTCAAAATCTTTAAAACCTTTTGCCTAAAGTCAAATTTCTCTAAAATAATTCTCGGCACCCCCATAGGTCAATAGTTAATTATTTTTTTGCCGGGCGCGTTTTTATTTTCATTTTTATCTCCTCCGCGCCGGGGCATAAATTATTTTAATTCATACAATATCCGTAACCTGTAAATCGTAATCACTAACGGAACACGATAAGGAGCTATGGTACAGGCACAGGAAGTAACAGACGACCGTCTGCTGTTCGATAAGTGGCTAAGCGGCGATCCGGCGGGGTTTTCCGAATTGTACGGGAGGTACAGCAGCCGCGTATTTGGGTTTCTCTTGCGCATGACGGGCGACCGCGACGTCGCCGAGGATATGCTTCAGGAGACCTTTTTGGCGGCTATGCGCAACGCCGACCAGTTCGACCGGTCGCGCAGCCTCCTGAGCTGGCTCTTCGGAATCGCCCACAAGCGCACCATCGACTACTACCGGCACGCTAAAGTGGAGTCCGACCACGCCGCCGACACGGCCGGGTCGGTAGGAAGCCGGCTAGACTCGCCGGAGGACAATTTGGCGAACAAACGCCTGCGCGCCGTCGTGCATGACGCTGTGCAGACGCTAGAGCCCTCCCAGCGCGAGGTCTTCATGCTCCGCGAGCTTGGCGGGGTGCCGTTCAAAGAGATCGCCGAGATCATGGGTTGCCCCATAAACACCGCGCTTGGCCGCATGCGCCTCGCGCTGATAAATGTGCGTAAGGAACTGAAAAAAAGGGGGATCGATGGAGTGCAGTAAATTTGAAGTCTCAGGTTTGCTGTATGTCTCGGGCGAACTAAGCGATAGCGAAGCGCGCGAGTATGAATCTCATCTCGGCTCTTGCGAGGAGTGCAGGGCCGAGACGGAGGCGTACCGCCGCGAGCGCGCCGCTTACTACACGCCGGAGATCCTCGGCGAGCGCCCGCGCCCCGAGGTCGACAGCGAAATACTAAGGGTCTGCTCAAACCCCAAGAAAGCGGCCGCGGCGACTTTTATGCCGATGCTGTTCCTAAAAAAATACGCGCCTATCGGCGTCTTCCTGATGCTCGTAATGGTAGCCATAGGCGGGTACATAAGATACCACTCTATGGCCGCCGACGACCTAAGGGCAAAGTACGACGCCGGCAAATCAACGGACGCGGTGGCAATAGAGCGCCCCAAAACGGCGGCAATAGGAGACTCCGCGCAAGCGGCGGCAGGCGGGGACGAAAAATTAGCCCTATCCGACAGCGCCGCGTCCGCCGGGGACAGCAACGCCGCGTTCTCCAAAACACGCGGAAATCTCGATGTCGAAGGGGTTGTGCCGGTTAAGGGCGAGGGGAAGTGAGAAAAGGCAATGCTCAGGCTTCATCGATATTGCATTGAGCGTTGAGCGCCATGCATTGCCTTTTCAAACCGTTTCTCTCAAAAACTCCACGCACTCCTCATGGCTCGGCTTTGCCTTAAATGGGTACAGCTCCCACTGCTGCTCCGCCTCCATAAACTCCCCTGGGGCCAAGGCCACGTATGGCGCGTGGTACTCGAGCTCCGTCAGCGCGTCGGCTTTGTTGCGGGTTGTGACGTTGTAGAACTCTACCAACGCCTGCTCGGGGTGTATAAGCGCGGGGGGGTGCCTCTTGAACCTGACGATCAGCGCCTGCCCCGCCGTGAACGCCGCCATCGCCCCCTTGCTTGCTTGGATGAAAGCTTTGGCCCAGCGCCGGCTCTTGCCCTTGGACGGCTTGCGCGGCTCCGTCGCGACGTATCCGCCGCCGCACGAAAACACGCTCCTATCGTCTACGCCGGAGGGCGGCGGCCCGTCTATCCGCACCCTCTTCATGGAGGGCGCCGGCGCGTAGCAGCGGGCGTAGCCGTCTACACGCGTATTTAGCCATAAGTCCCACGAAACCGGCTCCTCCCTGACGTTTTCCGCGCGCACTTTAAAGATTGCCTTGCCGCCCTTTATCCTAAGCGACTTTATGAGCCGCACCCCGCTGAACTTGCTTTGCGGCCCCCTCATTACCAACCCCGTACCGCTGCGCTCGGTCACCTCGTAACTGCCGTGGTTGATGTACGGGTCGGGCGGCCAAGCAGCCTTTTCGCGGCGCATTTTCGCGCTCGCCGTCTGGTGCGCCCACCATTCGCTCTGCGGCCCGAGCCAAACGATGTGCCCGTTGTAAGCTTCCCACGCGTAATTCGGGCCAAACTTACTGCGGGTTTGCGGGGAAGCCCCCCAGAGCTTGGGGTCGGCCTTGAAAGCGTTTGGCTTGCCGACGATGCGGAAGAGCGCGACCATGCCGCCAAGGCCGGGGATGACGCCCGCCTCGACGGCGCCGTCGGAAATCTTGATTAGCCTATCCATATGGATAATATATATTCCGCCGCGCGCGGCGCTCATGTTGCGGAGGGCGTCGCGCGCAACGCGCCCCTACAGCACCCCTACCAATTCGCGAACCTTTTTTATTGTCCCCGCCGCCGCTTCCCTCGCTTTATCCGCGCCGCGTTTCCTTACCTCGTCCACGTAATCCAAATTGCCGGCCAGCTCCTTGCGCTTGTTTCTAAACGGCTCGAAGTAAGCCCACAGCATCTCGAAGAGCTCTTTCTTCGCATCGCCGTACCCGTACCCTCCGGACAAAAAGCGCTCGGCCATCGTTTTGGCCTTGTCGGCGCCGGCAAATAGTTTATATATGGAATAGATGACGCTTTTGTCCGGGTCTTTGGGCGCTTCTACCGGCGTAGGGTCGGTCACGATGCCCATGATCTTCTTCTTCGTCGCCTTTTCGTCCCCAAAGATTTCCACCGTATTCCCGTAGGATTTAGACATCTTCTGCCCGTCTACCCCGGGAATTGTCGCGATCGCCTCCGCGATCTCGGGCTCCGGCAGCGTAAACGCCTCGCCGTAGGCCGCGTTGAACTTTGCGGCGATGTCGCGCGTGACCTCGACATGCTGCTTCTGGTCCCTGCCCACGGGGACAATGTTCGACTGAAAGAGCAGGATGTCGGCGGCCATCAGCACCGGGTAGGAGAAAAGCCCGTGGTTTGCGGGGACGCCCTTTGCCAGCGCGTCCTTGTAGGCGTGGCAGCGTTCGAGCAGCCCCATGGGGGTGACGTTGCCGAGATACCACGTCAGCTCGGCGACCTCCGGGACGTCGGATTGCAGCCAAAACACGGAGCGCTGCGGGTCGATGCCGAGCGCCATCATGTCGATGAGCGCGTCCACGGAATTCCGCGCCATCCGCGGCCCGTCGAAGAGCGTCGTGAGGCTGTGCAGGTTGGCGATAAAACAGAAGAGCTGCCCCCGTTTTTGCGACTCGACCATGGGGCGTATCATGCCTAAGTAATTGCCGATGTGCAAAGTGCCGGAGGGCTTGATGCCGGAGAGGATGCGGAGCATGGGATTTCCTTTTTCAGCGCGCGGGTTGTTTTTGATTGGCCATTGTGAAATATAATATATGCGGGGTAAACTATGGGTTTAATCAATCAAAAGTCAACGTCATTAAACCTAGATTCCGCAGTTAAAAATTGTATTTATTAGTATTTGTGTAGTATTTTCAATAAGTTACGTGTATTTTGCCCCCCTTCCACGTTCACCCATTAGGTGAACGTTATGGATTGTTTTTTGCATTACGATAATGCCATCGTAGGGGCGGACCTATGTGTCCGCCCTTCTCCCGCATAGGTTTCTAGGCGATGTATAG
>JAIRUL010000273.1 GCA_031254445.1 Chitinispirillales bacterium | reverse complement strand
CTTTTGCCTTGAGGGGGTATTGAGCTGCAGCGTAGCGGATTTGGCGGTAGGGGCTTGCCGCTACGGGTTTATTTGCAACGAGGGCGGCGGCGTGGCGGACGACATGATTTTGTATCGGGCCTCTGAGGGCGAGTTTATGGCGGTCGTGAACGCGGGGAACAAGGAGAGCGATTTTGAGTTTGTGCTTAGCCATATGTCCGGCGGCGCGGAGGTTGATAACTTGTCGCCGGAAACGGCTAAGATAGACGTGCAGGGCCCAAAGGCCCCGATGATCGTGGCGTCGTTATTGAGAGACCCTTTGGGCGGGCTGAAATATTATAGGTTCATGCGCAACTATTATAGGGGTTTGGAGGTAACCGTCAGCCGCACCGGCTACACGGGCGAGATCGGTTTTGAGGTGTACTGCCCGGCTGGCGCGGCGGCGGATTTTTGGAGCGACTGCGTGGCCGGCGGCGCGGTTCCCGCCGGGCTTGGGGCGCGGGACATCTTGAGGATTGAGATGGGGTACCCGCTCTACGGCCACGAGCTGCGCGCCGATAGGAACGCCGCAGAGTCGGGCTTTGCCTATGCGATATCAACGAAAAAAGAGTTTGTCGGGTCGTCAAAAGCGCTCGACCCGTCGCTGCATAAGCAGTCGTTGTGCGGAATAAGTTTGGAGGGCCGGAGGACGGCGCGCGGCGGGGATAGGGTGCTTGTTGGCGGCAAGGAGTCCGGGATCATCACCAGCGGCAGCTTCTCGCCGTCGCTCGGTCATGCGATCGCGATGGCTTACATCGATAATGAGTTCGCGGGGATTGGTACGGAATTGACGGTTGCCGGCGACAAATTCGAGATCGCCGGAAGGGTGTGCGGGTTGCCGTTTTATAAAAACGGGACGGCGAGGGGGGATTTGGATTTATATTTGTAGGCATATAGTCGTCACTAATCACCAAAAAAAGGAGCAGCCCAAATGGTTCCAATCGATCTCAAATACACTAGAACGCACGAGTGGGTCCGGCTTGACGGCGGCGTTGCCACCGTCGGCATAACCGACCACGCGCAAGACACGCTGGGCGACATAACGTTCGTCGAGCTGCCCAAGATCGGCGCGCAGCTAAAGAGGGAGAGCGAGGCGGGGGTGATCGAATCGGTGAAGGCCGCGAGCGATCTCATATCGCCTATCACGGGCGTTGTAGCGTCCATCAACTCGGCCTTGGAATCCGCGCCGGAGGCTATCAACAAGGATCCTTACGGGGGCGGGTGGCTCTACACGGTAAATGCCGCCGATGCCTCTGAGCTTAAGGGGCTTATGGACGCGGCGGCTTACGCTGAGTTTTTGGAGAGCGAGGGCGAATAAATGGGCTTCGTCTCGGTAACTGACGGCCAGCGCCTAGAGATGCTGCGCGTTTGCTCCGCGGCATCGGTTGGGGAGCTTTTCGCCGATATCCCCAAAACCCTCGCGACGCAGGCGCCGCATAACGGGTTCTTTGGGACGGAGGGTATATCGGAGCTTGAGGTATTGGCGAAATGCGAAGAGTTGGCCTCCAAAAATAACGCGCGCCTGATATCTTTCCTAGGCGGCGGGTTTTACGACCACTTCATCCCGGCCGCCGTAGACGCCATATCCTCGCGCAGCGAGTTCTACACCGCGTACACGCCGTACCAACCGGAGCTTTCGCAGGGCACGCTTCAGGCCATATACGAATACCAGTCGCAGATATGCCGCCTGACGGGGATGGAGATATCGAACGCATCTTTGTACGACGGCGGGACGGCGATATTCGAGGCGTGCAAGATGGCGATGTCGCACACGTCGCGGCGCAAGATCGTCGTGGACTGCGGCGTAAACCCAACGTATAGGCAAATGCTTAAAACGCACACTGCGGCCATAGGCGTTGATATCGTAGAAATACCGCTCCTGCAAGACGGCAGCCTCGACAAGCCGCGCATGGTTGACGTTATTGATAACAGCGTGGCTGCGGTCGTCCTGCAAAACCCAAATTTCTTCGGGATCATCGATGATCATACGGATATAGTTGACAAATGCAAAAGCGCCGACGTGATCGCTATTCAGTCGGTCTACCCGCTCGCGTTGCCGCTAATAAAACCTCCGGCAGAGCAGGGTTTCGACATCGCTGTCGGCGAAGGCCAGTCGCTTGGCCTCCCGCTCTCTTTCGGCGGCCCATACCTAGGGTTTATAGGCGCGAAGATGGCGCTGGCGCGGAAGATGCCCGGGCGTATCGTGGCGAGGACGACAGACGCGCAAGGCCGCGAAGGCTTCGTGCTGTCGCTGCAAGCGCGGGAACAGCACATCAGGCGGGAGAAAGCGACGTCAAACATCTGCTCAAACGAGGCCCTATGCGCGCTAAGGGCGCATGTTTATTTGTCTTTATTAGGGAAGAACGGATTGACTAACGTAGCGGAGCTTTGCCGTAACAAGGCGATGTATCTGCGCGAACGGATTAAGGAGTCGATACCGTCAATAAAAATAACCGATCACACAATATTTAATGAATTCACGATGGAGCTACCGATTAGCGCGGATAATTGCGTAGAGATGATGGCGACGCGCGGGTTCGCTGCGGGGATCCCGATCGGGCGTTATTATGGTAATGATAGTATCATGCTAGCTGCGGTAACGGAAAAGCGGACTAAAGCAGATATTG
>JAIRUL010000246.1 GCA_031254445.1 Chitinispirillales bacterium | reverse complement strand
ACGCGCGGCGCGATCTCGTTGGCTAGGAGAGTGCTATCCGCGTCGAACAGCTCCAGCGCGAGGACGCCCACATAGCCGAAATGTTCAAGCAGCCTCCTAGCGAACTCCTCCGCCGCGCTCTGCATCTGGTCGCCGGAGCGGCAGACAGCGTGGCGTAGGATGCCGCCTAAGTGCGTGTTCTCGCTTATCGGATAAAAGATCGTCTCCCCCGATTGGCTTCTTACGGCAATTATGCTTATCTCGCGCGTAAAGGGGACGAACGCCTCGAGGATGCGCCCCGCGCCGCCCGTTCGCGACCAAGCGCTTTCGATTTCGAGATCGCTTGCGTTGCTTATGACCGCCTGCCCCTTCCCGTCGTAACCGAGCGTGCGCGTCTTGAGAACAGCCGGGCAGCCTATTTCCCGCAGCGCAAGTTTCAAGCCGTCAATGCTGTCCACGGCAAGGAATTTCGGCGTAGGGATGCTTAGCGCCCCAAAAAGCGTCTTCTCCGAAAGCCTGTCGCGCGATACCGCGAGCGCCTGCGGGGGCGGGTAAACCGGCAGCTTTTCGGCTAAATACGCTACGCTCTCCGCAGGGACGTTTTCGAATTCATAAGTAACGACGTCGACCATCGAGGCAAATTGTTCGAGCTTCTCGCGGTCGTCATAGTTTCCCGCAATATGCTCCGACACCGGCGCGGCGCAGGCGTCCGGCGCGGGGTCGAGCGTGACGAAGCGCGCGCCGAGGTGGTGCCCGCTAAGCGCGAGCATACGGGCAAGCTGGCCGCCGCCGAGGATGCCTATGGTTGGGGCTTGGCCGCTATGCCAAATGTTAGGTTCGATTTTGTTTGGTGGCGTTGATTCCATGCTATTCGTTTGCGTTTACGGTGAACTGCCGATTATTAATTACAAATATAATTTAATGTATAGGGCGGATGCGGTTATTAATTTAGCGTCGGGTTTTCGGCGCGTTGCGTCAAGGGCTAAGCGTCGGCATTAACTAAGCAGCTGCAGTACGCTCCGCGGCTGCTGGAGCGCCTGGGCCAGCATTGCCTGCGACAACCGAATTGCCCGTGAAATCATAAATCCGCCCGTCCGGCGCCACAAGCTTAAAGTCGGGGGCCATGAACACGGCAACGCCGTTTACGTCATAAGACTGATTCGTTTTGACGAGCTTACGGTGGAAATACAATGCTCAATGCACAATCCGCTAATATCAATTCCCAGTTCTTGGATCCGGGTTCGCAAGCGCCTTCTCCGTCTGCCTCTCGCGATACCCCTTTAGCGCCGCGCGAACCTCAGGGCGCTTATTGCCCAAAATCGCCGCCGCCAAAAGCCCTGCGTTCACCGCGCCGGCCCGCCCTATCGCCATGGTGCCCACCGGCACCCCCGCCGGCATCTGCGCGATTGACAGGAGGGAGTCTATCCCGTTTAGCGCCTTGGACTGCACGGGTACGCCTAGAACCGGCAGCGCCGTCTTCGCGGCGGCCATCCCGGGCAGGTGCGCCGCCCCGCCCGCGCCGGCGATAATTACCTCTATCCCGCGCCCATCCGCCTCCTCCGCGTAGCGGAAGAGCTTATCGGGCGTGCGGTGCGCGGAGACGACCTCGGCCTCGTAGGGGACGCCAAGCCCCTCCAAAACCTCGGCGGCGCCGGACATGGTCTCCCAGTCGGAGGCGGAACCCATTATTATTCCCACTATCGGCGCTATCGGCGTAGGCTGCATATAGATGGTTTTCCTATTCGCTCGGTTTTGTGTGAACGGCTGATTTAGGCTGCCAATTATGAATATAATTTAATGTACAGGGCGGGTGTGGTTATTAATTTATTGGATTTTGATGCCGCTTGCGGCAAGAGGCGTTACTGAATCATCAAACTCGCAACATACTCGTCTATTACTATCGCATTCGCCTCCGGCCCTTCAATATGCAAAAGCCCGTATTGCCGTTCTACAAAATCGTAAAGCTTGTTACTCTCAAAAAACGCCGCGACCTCTTTGCCGCTCATTTTTTTTATTCTGCGGTAACTCTCCATAGCATAAGCGGTAAATTCAATTATATCCTCGCCCATCACGATTGGTTCTCCGGCAAGTCAACCTTACCCGTTTGAATTTCGGTTTGCAGTAGGTAGTAGAGCATGTGCGCGCTGTAGTGCCAAACTTTCGTTTTTTCGTTGGACAAGAGTTCAAAAACTCGGGATTTATATATCAAACTGAAAGCCTCGCTCGCGGAAACGCTGTCCTGCGCCAAGAACATTTTTACAATGTCCCTAACGCGTAGCCAAATTAGGGTGGACAGCTCTCTTTCATTCATTTTTTTATCTCCGGGTATTCAATAAATTTTAATTTTGACGCCAAATCCTTATTGAAAAATGCGTATTGATTAGACAACCGATAGGGCAAGAGTTCTTTAATAGCGTGTTCTTTTGTATATACTCCGGCCTCATAGAAATCCAATACCCTAAACACCCTATCGTTTGCAACAGGCCCTATAATTAAATCGTATTTTTTAAATAATTTACCGCCTCGACGGCAATCTATCACAAAACCGAACCATTCTTCATTGGGTTCTTTGAATTTCAGAATCGCAAAATCGGCAAAACGGCTTTCGTCAATTTCATAAACGCTTACGAATCCTGATTCTGTCTTTCTCAAATCTGACCTTATTTTGGCAAAGGCGGCCGCCTGTTCAAAATCGGACGTTGTATAAAATCCGTCTCCAAAATCAACAGGGCGGCTCGCGGTGCGGACTTCCGGCTTTTCCACAGCTTCCGTCCCGCCGTGGTAGAGAAAAAACGGACGGGCTTGTTCGACAATATTTTGAATCATTATAATTATTCTCCCCTCATCGCCTAGTAACGCCCCCTACTCCTCATACGGCACATCCACCAGCGTCTCCGGCCTCTCCTCCCGCCACGCCCAAAGTTGCCTTATCCTGCTTGGGTGTTTCAGTTTGCTCAACGCTTTCACCTCGATTTGCCTAACGCGTTCGCGGCTAATGTTAAAGATTTCGCCTATTTCTTTTAGCGTTTTCATTCGCCCGTCGTCAAGCCCGAAGCGCATCATTACAACCTCTTTTTCTTTGGGGGCGAGCGAGTCCATCACTACGCCTATTTGCTCGCGCAAATGGAGGAGCGATATTTTCTGCGTGGGGTCTACTACGGTTGAGTCTTCTATGTATTCGCCGACAGTCGCGCTGCCGCCGCCGCCCACTTCCATGTCGAGCGAGATGGGATCCATCGAGTACTCGATGGCCTGCTGGATTTTGGCCGCCGGGCAGCCGAGCGTTTCGGCTATCTCTTGGCAAGAGGGCTCATATCCGTACTCTATGACCCACTTGCGCGTTACGCGCGTTATTTTGTTGACTAACTCCATAGTGTTGCCGGGTATGCGGATGGCTTTCGATTTGTCGTTTATCGCGCGCAGGACGGATTGGCGGATCCACCACGTGGCGTATGTGGAGAACTTGTAGCCTTTGCGGTAGTCGAAGTTTTCTACGGCTTTGATGAGGCCGCGGTTGCCCTCTTGGATTAGGTCTATTATCTCCATGCCGCGCTGTATGTACTTTTTTGCTATGCTGACCACTAAGCGCACGTTGGCTTCGATGACGGCGCATTTCGCTTGGTTGCGCGCCTCTTCCCACTCGGAGAGCTCTTTGAATTCCGCGTCGCGGTTTTCGGACATGAGCGTCTCTTTGTATTTGTCGAGGATGTTTTCTATCTGCTTGGGGTTTAGCTTCATGCCTTTGCACAGGGCGATGGCTTCGTCCCAGAGATCTTGGAGCTTCTTTTCTTCGGCGGTGGCGCCGGCCTGTTCGAGTTCGGCGATGGCGTTGTGTTTTTTCTTTACTATGGAGAGCGTCCGCAAAAAATCGGCGCGCCTTTGGTCGACGTCCGCCGCGTTTTGGCCGCACCCCTCTTGGCCGCTTGCCATGCCCTCCTCTATGCAAAGGACATCCGCGCACTCCACTTCGTCGTTTTCTAATTCGTGGCCTAAGCGGTATAGGGTTTCTAGGGTGCGCCGCGAGCGGAAAGCCATTTCGAAGAGCCTGCCCTGCGCGGATTCCATTTGCATCGCGTACACCGTCTCCTGCTCCCTCGTGAGGAGCGGCACTTTTCCGACGGTATTGAGGTAGGCCCACGTAGGGTCGGTGAACTGGCTATGCAGTTTGCGCGGCGGCGCGTATGTGGCTGGCCTGTGCTCCCGAGGCGCCGCGCGGCGT
>JAIRUL010000219.1 GCA_031254445.1 Chitinispirillales bacterium | reverse complement strand
CTTTTTCAGACGAAGCCTACGGCTTCATAACGTGTGGCGCAGAGCCGCCACACAAAGTCAACATCAACGTCAAAACACCGTACCCCGCCGCCTTTGACTTTGTGTGGCGGCTTTAGCCGCCACACGTTATGAAGCCGTAGGCTTCGTCTGAAAAAGATTTTAAAGAATTTGACTTTGATTAGGCTTCGTCTGAAAAAGATTTTCAAACCTTGCT
This sequence comes from Chitinispirillales bacterium, assembly GCA_031254445.1. Taxonomy (GTDB): domain Bacteria; phylum Fibrobacterota; class Chitinivibrionia; order Chitinivibrionales; family Chitinispirillaceae; genus GUT77. The sequence goes on along the minus strand of JAIRUL010000219.1, from coordinate 5,385 downwards.
TTATCCCATTGCGACAATGTATTTTTGGCATAGAGGAATTTGTAGACGCAAAATTATACACTTGAACATAGAAATGAGAAACCGCCCATGAAAAACGGCGTTGTACCGGCGATTATAATATGCGCGCTCGCTCTGTTTGCGGCTTGCGCTAAGAGCGGCAAGGTTTCGCCTGCGGTTGGTGAGGCTACCATAGCGGGCGATCCTGCGGCGGTTTCCAACCTTGTGAGTTTGGACGAGGCGCTCGCAGGCGCGGTTGCGGAGTTCGGCGCGCGCCTCGGCGGCAAAAACCAAATCGTCGTCGCGGGGTTTGACACGCCGTCTAGCGAGCTTTCCGACTTCCTTGCCGACGAGCTCTCCGCCCATTTGGCCGCGGGCGGCGCGTTCACGGTGCTTGAGCGGGGCGCGGCGCTTGATAAGGTAAACGACGAGCATGCGTTCCAGATGGAGGGGGCGGCCAGCGACGAGTCCGCAGTGGGCATCGGCCAGTACCTCGGAGCCACGGCGGCGGTCGTGGGGGCTTTTAAGCAGTACGCGGGGTTCAACCAACTGAAGCTGCGGGCGATAGACGTGCGCAGTTCGCAGCTTATCACCCTTTACACGGCGCGGATACGCCCCGACGACGCGGTGCTCGCGAGCATCCTCAAACCTCTTGACAAGGGCGCGCCGCAAAATGGGGCGGCCAAGCCGCAGCAGGCGGGGGCTGCGGAGAGCGCGCTTGGCTTCCTGAACATGGGCAAGGAACTACTAGGCGCGGAGCGGTACAGAGATGCGGTTTCGGCGTTCGATAGCGCGTTGGCAATAGACAATAATTCGGCCGAGGCGTACTGCCTGCGCGGCGACGCGCGTTCCGGGTGGGACGATTACGACCTGACGGCGGAGAACAGGTACGGCCAAAAGCCGATAAGGGAAGACTATGCGGCCGCGCTCAGGATTAAGCCCGATTACTACGAAGCGGTATACAAGTGGGGCAAGAATGCGTGTTCCTACACAGACAACGACTGCGCGATCGAGCGTTTTACCGCCGCGCTAAAAATTAAGCCCGATTACCACCCCGCGCTGCTTGACCGCGGGTATAGGCATCGCAACGCGGGATTGGAGATGGCGAACGACCGGCACCGCAAAGCGGCGCCCGCAGATTTCGCCGCCGCGTTCAAGTCGGCAATGGATGATTTTACCGCCGCGTCCAAAGCGATGCCGGGCGACCACCAAGCGATGCTAGCCCGCGGCAGGCTGTATGCCGATATGGGCGACTACGACAGGGCCATCGCCGACTTTAACGCCGCGCTCAAGGCCGACCCCAAAAGCGTAGAAACGCTGGTCGCCCGCGGCGACGCATTTACCTGCAGATGCCTGCAAAAAGACTCGAGCCTAGTGCGCGAGCAGGGCAACGCGCACTACCGCAACCTGCTTAACTCCGGGAAAAACAGCGACCTAAACAAAGCCGCCGCAGACTGGAAAGCCGCGCTTGCGCTTACGGTCGGCCCGAACACGGCAGACCCGAATATTGAGGGCGATTATATACGGTACAGAATCGCCGGGCGCATAGAATGCACGACATTCAACGATAAAGGGTAAAAGGGCATTTTACGCCCGGATGCTAAAAGATAAAAATCAAAATCTTTAAAATCTTTTTCAGACGAAGCCTATTAAAGTCAAATTCTTTTAAATTCTTTTTTCAGACGAAGCCTACGGCTTCATAACGTGTGGCGGCTAAAGACGCCACACAAAGTCAACGTCAAAGTCAAAGGCGGCGGGGTGGATGGTTTTGATGTTGACTTTGACTTTGTGTGGCGGCTCTGCGGCACACGTTATGAAGCCGTAGGCTTCGTCTGAAAAAAGAATTTAAAAGAATTTGATTTTTTAAAGTCAACATCAAAAATTTCAAGATAAGGAGGTTCTTTATGGACATTGCAAAACGCACTCTACTGCTCACGGCTATTTCAATATACATAGCGCTCGTTTTTTTCTCCTGCGAAGGAAAAGGCAAAAAGGCCGACAGCTCTGACGCGCAAGCGAAAATAGATACGGAGCAGTCCGCGCCAAGCGAGCCTGTGAAGGCCGGCGCGTACACCGACCCCAGAGACGGCAAAACTTACAAGACCTTGAAAATCGGCGGGCAAACGTGGATGGCGGAGAACCTAAACTTTAAGGCGGACAGCTCTTTGTGCTACGGCGATAATGAATCCAACTGCAAAAAATACGGCAGGCTGTACGACTGGAATGCAGCGGTTAAGGTTTGCCCTAGCGGGTGGCATTTGCCGAGCCGCGAGGAGTGGCAAAGCTTGTCGTTGGCCGCGAGGGATGGGTGGGGTTCGAGTGAAGCGCTTAAATCAAAAACTGGGTGGGCACAGGACACCCTCGCATATCGGCATGATTGGCGTTCGAGCGAAACGCTTAAATCAAAAACTGGGCGGGAGGATAACGACGGCAAAAGCGGTAACGGCACCGACATGCTTGGATTTTCGGCTTTTCCCGGCGGCTACCGCCTCTCCGACGGCAGCTTCGAGAGCATTGGTTACAAGGGTCGCTGGTGGAGCGCGACGAAAGACAGCAGCGACAAGCGCGATCTTGCGCACAACTGGGGCATGAACCACGACTACGGTGGCTCCATCGGAAACATCGATGACCGGAGCAATAGGTTGTCGGTGCGCTGCATCCAAGACGATGCCGCTTACAAAGCGTCCGCGCCGCCGCCGGCCCCTGCGATCCCTACGCTTCCCCCCCCCGAAATCGGCAAGTTCGACGCCCCCAACCCGTTTAACACCGACGTCTTCTTCCAGTTCATGGCATACGTTGAGGATAAAGGCACGCCGTGGGCGGAGTTTAAGTACACCGAAGTGTTTACGGCAAGCTCCACGCGGGAGCCCTACAGCGCGCACCGTTTGAAGAACGATAAAAACAGCGCGGGCGGCTACAAATACGGCGCGTGGTGCGAGGGCGCGGAGGGCCACGGCATAGGCGAGCGCGTCAACATGCGCATAGGGGCGACGGCGACATCGAAAGACAAGGAGGCGGGCATCCACTTCAAATCGCTGATGCTTGTAAACGGCGTGCACGGCTCGGAAACCACGTGGAAGGACAATTCGCGCGTCAAGGCCCTGCGGCTCTACGTGGGCGGCAAGCCCTGGTGCGACTTGCAGCTTAAAGACATCGAGGAGCCGCAAATATACCACCTTCCCGATAACCTAAAAATATACCCCGCAAAATCGGGCCACCGCGAAAGCGGCTACGATACCTACCAATTAGAGCTGTCATTCGAAATCCTCGACGTTTACCCGGGCGAAAGCCTTGACAACACTTGCATTACGGGGATTGCGCTAGACGCGGGGCTTGACGGGATGTAGCATGACGCTCCCCCCGTCGGGGCGCGCTGAGGAGAATGGATTTGCGGCAACTCGTGCCTTATTCCCCGCCGCCATAATATATATTAACGGTATCGTGGCTCCGCTAAAATCACTCAGCCCGTTTCCGCCGCCTCCGAAAAGACCATATAAGCGATGTTGCCGTGATGGAGACAAAACAAGCGGACAGGGCGCACACGACAACGGCGCCGATATCGTGCGCCCGCCCGCGCCACTCGCTGAGGAAACGGATTTGCCCGACCTCAAACCCCTGCCACCCGCTGGGGAAACGGATATACGCGATGGCCGCCGCCAAAACTAAAAATACAAGCCAATACCTCCAGTCGACCCTGCCGGCCACCCACTCCGATTTTGGGGTTATGAACACCGCAAAGCAGACGATTAGCCCCCCGACAACGGTGCTCGGAAGCTGATACGCGGAGTATTGCCCGTGCGTAAAGTAATCCCAAAGGAGGTGCGACCCCGCCCCGGCGAGAACGGAGAGAATCGCCACGAACCAATGCTTGACAAAGTACCGGTTCCAGTTAAACTTCTTCGCGTTGTAATACCGCTTCTTCAGGAAAAGCGGCAAGTTGTCGATAAAACTGTTGCGGATAATGTCGTGGAAGATAAAGCAGAGCAAAAGCCCGACAGGCAGGCAGAACCAAAAAATCCCGCCGACGGAGTGGCTATGCTCGCTCCGCATAGTAATCCCCAAGAAATACTCAAAATCCGGCGCGAGGCTCCCCGCCACAAGCCCCGTCATGCAAACGTACTTCTTGGGCAGATAAGCCAGCGGCAAAACGGCGGCGGGATGGGAGAAAGTGAAAGGCATTGTTTTTTGGTTCCCTATATACCGGTGTTTTGGTATTATGTTAATTGTGCAGCGTTGTGGCCGTGCCGCAGCCACCGAGCGCTGCGGCGGCCTCTACAGCCTGACCCGTAGCCTCGCTGTCATTAAATATACCACTTTCCACGTCAGAAATCAATCATTCGCGCAAGAATTTTCTGCTTTGCCCCAAAACCATCCGCTCATAATATATATTTATATACTTTTTTTTGACAGGGGCTTGCGTTTGCCGCGCCGAAGCGTTATATTATATGAAAGTGTTTTGGGTTGCTGTTATATTTGCGAATGCATAATGTTTCAATGCCTACTATATTTAGGGGGGTAGTTTTATGGCAAGCATGCGGCAGTTGGAGGACATAATGGCCCAAACCTGGGCCTCAATAAAAGAATTGTCGGAGAGCCACAAGGAAACGGAGCGCGTCCTAAAAGAGAATGCCGCCGAGGCGAAGCTGCGCTCTATTGAGGCGGACAAGCGTTCGGCCGAAGCGGACAAGCGCATCGCCAAACTAGAGCGTACAGTAGACGGCCTAACCCGAAAAATGGGCGGGCTGAACAACAGCATTGGCGAAATCGTCGAAATGATTATCATTCCGGGCGTGAAGGAAAACATGAACGCGCTCGGGCACAACTTCAACATAGCTTCGCCTAGGAAAGAGTTTTCCGGAGCCGACGGCGCTTCCCTCACGGAGGTAGACCTGCTGCTCGAAAACTGCGAAGCGGTCATGGCCGTGGAAGTAAAAACCCGGTTCGCCGTAAAGTGGGTTGAAAGGCACCTGAAACGCTTAGAGCTGCTGCGGAAGAACGAGCGCATAACCGGCATGAGGGGCAAAACCATGTACGCCGCCGTCGCCGGAATCCACATCGACACCGATGCCCGCGAGCTTGCGGTCGAAAACGGGATGTACATCATTGAGATTGAAGAAGACTCGGAGAGGGTTAGCGTTGTCACGCCTGATAATCCCCGAACTTGGTGAGGCGGGCTGAATTTTTTAAATTCTTTTTTCAGACGAAGCCTATAAAAGTCAAATTCTTTTTAAAATCTTTTTCAGACGAAGCCTAAAAAGTCAAATTCTTTTTAAAATCTTTTTCAGACGAAGCCTACGGCTTCATATGGTGTGGCGGCTAAAGCCGCCACACAAAGTCAAAGTCAAAGTCAAAGTCAAAGTCAAAGTCAAAGGCGGCGGTGTGGATGGT
>JAIRUL010000192.1 GCA_031254445.1 Chitinispirillales bacterium | reverse complement strand
GTGTGGCGGCTAAAGCCGCCACACAAAGTCAAAGTCAACGTCAAAACCATTTACCCCGCCGCTTTTGACCCTCCGCGCCCACGGGGCGCGAAAACCGGTACGGATTGCGCCCCATGCCGCAAGCGGCTGGGGGCGGCGTCAAGCGGTTGCCTGCGGCTACCGCTCGACGCTTAGTCCTGGGCGCAACGAACAGAAAAACCGCTCTTCTTGTCGTAGCTGCCCTCGATCACACTGTCGAAGCCGCTACCCACGTCCCGGAGGTACGCGTCGCCGCTCCCGTACTCCGTAGCGCTCCACCAGTGGCCGTGGTAGCCGACGTAGTGGAAGCTGCCGTTGGAGTAGCGGATGCCGCCGGGCAAAGCCGAAAAGCCGAAGTCATCGGTACCGTTGCCGCTCTCACCCTCGTAATCGTCCCAACCCGCTTTTGATTTAAGCTTCTTACCCGCAAACCGTTCATCCCCCGTCGCCTCAATCAATTTATTCCAATCATCACGAGTCGGCAACCGCCACTTTCCACCCATGCTCTGACAAGCTTTATTCGCGGCTTCCCACGTATACAGCCTTCCGTATTTCGCGCAATTGGAATCTTTGTCTTCATAGCACCAGCTATCAGGCGTTTTGATATTGATGTTTTGCTTAGTCCACGTTAAAGTGCCGATTTTAACGCTGCCGTTTGGGTTTGTTTGCCCTATAGCAACAGTCGCAGCGACCGACAACGCAATCCCTATCCGGCTCAACGCCTTTTTGATGCTCACAGTGCCCTCCGTTGTTAGCGATTTGATTCAATGAAAATACGATGGTAAAAATAGTATATATCATGGCGGCTGGCAACGCAGGAAAAGTTTTTATTTTTCCGCCGTGCGAAAATATATGGCACGGTTGAGATTTGGTTTGGGCTACTTAATCTTATACCCATTCACTAACGCCAAGAAATCCCCGATCACCGCGTCGAAATAATAGTCTTCGTGCGCGTACATGGCCATCTCCGTATAGTAGTTGTGGTCGCCGTGGATGGCGCCGAATATCAGGGCGCGCCTGCGCATTCCGTTTTCTATTGAGTAGGAGAGCGATAGGCGGAACGCGTCCGCCCCGTCTATCTCCGCCGGCGCGAGCTCTTCCATTGTCAAATCGAAAACGCCGGGCGTGACGAGGAGGTTGTTCACAACCGCCTCCGCCGCCTCGTATGGCTGCATTCCGGCGTTGATGGGCAGCTCCGTGTACGGCAGCTTGAACGGGAGCTTGCCGTTTTGCGTGACCCTTACGATGTCCATGTGCGCGCCGTACCGGGTTAGGATCAGCGGATCGGCGGCTTTGTCGTCGAAAAAGAACCAGCCGGAGGGGAGCGCGGCGGCTACGGCGCGTTGATCCCGCGCAAGCTCGACGGGCTTCCACCCGACTGAGCGCGAACCTAAGCATCCAGCGGCGGTTGTTATTGTTAATGCCAATATCAAGATTGGCAATAGCGTATGTACCAACATAGATAATAGCGCATTCGGCAACCGCCTCGAACCACCAATAAACAAGCGCGCATTTCGCATATCTATTCGCATCTACTCGCACCTCCTAAGTATTTCCCGCGCCATCTTGATATCCGCCGCGTCCCCGGCCGCTTCGCAGTACCTGCGCAGGAACTCCCGCGCTTTGCCGATGTCGCCTATCGAGTGGTACGCAAACCCCATGGCCCGCAGCGCGGATAGGTTGTTTGGGCTGCACTTTAGCGCCCGCTCGTACCAGTCTATAGCCGCGACGCTCCTCGGGGAGAGCAGGCGTTCCATGTCGCCGCGCCGAATCAGCACGGCTACGTCGCAGCTGTCAACGGCAAGCAGTTTGTCGAGCAGCGGTTCGACCGCCTCGAACCTGCCGGCGGCGTGATTCATTCCGGCGTCGTGGAGTATAATGCCGCCGAGCTTGACATTAAAATACCCTTTTTCGATATCGTCTTCGTCGCTGTATTTTTTAGCGTTTACTTGACTTTTAGACTTGTCAACAGTATATACTTGACTTTCTGACTTATCAACACTATTAGATTGACTACTTGATTTGTCAACAGCATTAAATCTATTTTTAGCGTTGTCAACACTATTCATTTTGCTATTGGTTTTGTCAACCGTTTTTCCCTCGCCGCCGTCGATGCCGGCAATGGCGTTTATAAACGCCCTGAAATCCCCTGTAGGCGGATACCCCGCCGCAGACATCCTAACAACCGCCACGCTGTCCGCCTCAAGCTCTAATTGCGTGACGTACCCGGCGACGGCCAGCCGCAACGCGTCGCCCACAACCGAACCGGCTACCCCGTCGCTCAATATAAGCGCGTCAATGTCGCGCCGCCGCTGCTTCTTGGGCGATGCCTTAGCGAGCGCCCACGCCCGTTCTTTCAGCATAAGCAGGTTCTTCTCGGCGTGGTAATTGACAACATGCGCCAACTCGTGAGCCAAAACCGCCGCTATCTGCGCCTCGCTCTCCACGCGCGACAAAAGCCCCGTGCAAACGTAAACCGTCCCGTCCGGAGCGGCGAAAGCGTTGAACGCGTTGCTGCGCAGTATCCTCACCCTAAAATCATGCTCCTTCCACTCCTCCGGCGTAACCAGCTTCTCTAGGACGTCGTCCAAGTAATCCGTCAAGTCCTTCTCGTCGACAATGAGATTCTGATAAAGAAACCTCCGCTCCAACCCCTTAGACTGGGCAATCAGGCTCGGAACATGGACGCCCTCGGCAAATTCTTCAACGCCGGCGGCGGCGCTTTCCGCTTCGGGCGCGTCGGCGCGGCAAGGCGCTATCGCTATGGTTAATAATAACAACGCAAGAATCATCAACAACGCACAATGATTTGGGACAATGCGAAAATGCCTGTTTTTTGCCGCCGTCATTCAAAAAGCTCCCCGATAACAACCCTAGAGTGCTCATCCGACCTCAAATCCAACCTGCCCGCCACAGCCAAATCCTTATACCATAGCACGCGCCCGTCCCTGCCGACAAGAATAGCCGCGACAAACGCCCTCTCTGGCGGCGGCGCTTTGCCCCTGCGCCTATTCTTCGCACGCCCCCGCTCCCCCGCCGCCAGCCGCGCCGAATCGACCGGCGCAACCCCCAAAGCCTGCCGGCGCAACTGCGAAAACTTCTCTTCAAAACCGTAAACGTACACAAACCCGTCGACCCCGTAGCGGTCGCACAACGTATCGACCGGCCCTATCGAATACTTAATTGTGTCCGCCAGCGTAGAAGAATAAACCAATATGCCGCCCGCGCTGTCGACGGCATTGTACATAGACCTGTCCATATAGAAACGGCTCCTGAACGCCGCGCAGTGGTAGCGCATCTTCGCCTTGGCGCGGAAGAAGCGCATGAGATCGCCGCCTGCCGCTGACGCCGAAACCTCGGCTAACCCCAAACCTACGCGGGGCGCCGCCGCAGACGGGGACGGTGACCCGTCGGGGATGACCGCAGGGTCGTAACCCATCCGCTTGAGCGCTAAAGACGCGGATACAACCGCGCGGCGCGACGCGAGACGGCTCCAGTCGTCGCGATACTCGAAGACGCCGCCGGCGGAAACATCGTACAAGAACACCTCGGCGCTTAGGACGCCTAAACGCTGAGGGATTATCGCGGTAGCGTTAGGGCTGTCGGGGATGTTAGGGTTGCCGGAGTTGCCGGTGTCGGCGTATGCGTATCCTGCCCATGCAGTCAACAATACTACTAGCGGTAATAATGACGGACGGGGGGGGGTAGATTTCATACGCGCCGTTCTAAATCAAAAAAAAAATTAAAGTCAAAATCTTTAAAATCTTTTTCAGACGAAGCCTACGGCTTCATAACGTGTGGCGGCTAAAGCCGCCACACAAAGTCAAAGTCAACATCAACGTCAACCCCGCAAAGCCTACTTCAACAGCTTCAATTCGTCCTGAATCGCCTTGTTGTTTGGGTCCAATAGCTTTGCCCTGTTCAGGTGCTGCGCTTGCAGGTCTTTGTTTTTTAGCGCTTTGTAAACCCTGGACAGGCCTAGTTCGGCTGACGCCATTTTAGGGTCGATTGATAGGGCCCTTTTGTAGTATGTCTCGGCCCTGTCGTACTCGGCCAGCGCGAAGTGCGCTTCGGCGCGGCCGGCTAGGGCGGGGGCGTACTTGTCGTTGGCGAAGAAAACCAACTTGTAGGTCTCTATTGCGTCTTGATACTTCTTCTGCAGGCGCTGGATGGAGGCGAGCGCCATTAGGCCGTCGAAGTTCGTCGGGTCGCTCTTTTTGATATCGTTCGCAACTCTGGCTGCTTCGTCTAACTTTCCGGCCTGAACTAAGTCGCCGCATAGCATCAGGCGGTGCTTGTTGTCTTTGGAGAGGTTGACCAACTCCTTGATTTCGGCCTCGGCAAGGTCTTTCTTGCCCTCCCTCTTGTACATCTTGTAGAGGCGCTCGCGGACGTCGGGGTCGTTGCCGTTTAGGCTCCGGGCTTTGGCAAGGAGCTCCGTCGTCCTCTGCTGGCGGTTTGTGCCCTCGTAGGCGTCGGCCAGCATTACCAGCACCTTGACGTCCTTATCGTTTGTGGTCAGGTATATCTCCAAGTTCGTGATGGCTTCGGAGTACATCTTCTTCTCGTGCTGTATCTCGCCCATGCGGCGGGTCACGGTTAGGTCTTGCGGCTTGAGCTGGAAGTACCTCTTGTAAGCGGCGAGCTCCGCGTCGGTCCTGTTTAGCTTGCCGCTGGCCTGCGCTAACTGCAGCCAAACGGCCGCGTCGTTGTCTACGAGCTTAACGGCGGCGCCAAGGTTGTCGGCGGCCTGCGCCTGCGTCTCTTTTTTCTGCCCGTAAATCGCGCCGAGGCGCACGAAGTTGCGGGCGTCCCTCGGGAAAGCCTTGGTGTTGGCGTTGTAGGCCCTCACCGCCTGATCCTTGTCGGTCTTCTCGATGAGGAACGCGCGCTTGTACGAGGCCTCCTGGTCTACCACGCCGGGCAGGGCGACGTAGGCCGCGTAGGCCTCGGCGGCCTTAGGCAGCTGGCTGTCTTTCTCGTAGGAGACGGCTAGCGGCTTTAGGATGTCTTTAAGGACGACGGACGTTACGCCTTTCGCCTTGCGCGCCTTGTCGAACGTCTCGGCGGCTTTTTTGTAATTTTCGGACTGATAGTAGCAGTCGCCGAGCCTTGTCAGGTACTGGATGCTCTGAAAATCGGCTTTCTTGACCATCTCGTAGTACTTGGCGGCGCTCTTGTACTGCTTCTTGCCGTACTCGTGGTTGCCCACGGCAAGCGCGGTCTCCTCGTCGGACGGGTTTTTGTCCAAGTACTTCTTGTAATTGGCCATCGCCTGATCTTGGTTCCCCTGCCTCGCCTGAATCGCGCCGAGCTCCTTGTACTCCTTGACGGCGTTTTGGTTCATCATGAGAACTTGCTCGTAGGTGATGGAGGCGCCCTTGAGGTCGCCGGCTTTCGCTTGGCTCTCTGCGTAAGTGGAGAGGAGCGCGGTGTTCTGCTTGTCGATGTCGAGCGCGCCCTTGTACATCTTGGCGGCGTCGGCGTGCTTGCCCTGCTTGGTATAGATGTCGCCCATCGCCTTGTATCCGGCGGCGTCAAGCTCTTTCACGGCTATGGCGGCGGTGCCGGCTGTGAGAAGCTCGCTGTCAAGCTTCTTTTGGGTTAGGGCGGTCATATATTCCTTATATATGCCCTTAACCGCAGGGTCGGCCTTGCGCGCCTCCCTAAACGCGTTGAGCGCGCCGTCGTAGTCTTTCTCATCGTAAAGCAGGAGGCCGAGGCTCTTCTGCGCCTCTGCGGTGCCGGGCTTGAGCGCAATGTACTTCTTCAGGTGGACGACTGCCTCTTTCTTCTTGCCGTCCGCGACGGCGATGTCGTAGAGGCTCTTGAAGACGGCCGGATCCTTAGGCGTAAGCTCCGCGAGCTCGTTTAGGTAGATGTAGGCGCGGGCGTTGTCGTTGTTCGCCTTGCAGTAGGTGACGATGCGCTGGCGCGACTCAATGTTTTTCTTGTCGGCGGCGACTATCTTGCGGTCGAGGTCGGCAAGGGACTTCTTCTCCTCTTTCGCGCCGTCGGCGTCGCCGGACTTCTCAAGCGCCTCTATGAGGCTCAGGCGGATGGAGACATCGTCGGGTTTGAGCGACTTCGCTTTCTTGAATTGGGAGGCGGCCTCCTGCTGCTTGTTTGTGTTCAGGTAACCCGTGGCGAGCATCATGCAGACCTCGTAGTCGTCGGGCTTGGCCGCGGCGGCTTTCTCAAGGTTCGCCACGCCGGCGGCGTACTGCTTGCGCTCAATCTGGATGGTGCCGACGCGCTTGCTGACCGCCACGTTTTCCTGCTTGAGGCTCAGGTACTTCATATAGGCCGACAGTTCGCCGGCCGTGTTCTTCTGCTTGCCGTAGACGTCGCCCAGCGTCTTCCACACGACGGCGGAGGTGTCGGAGAGCAAGGAGGCCGTGCGCAAATTGTTCACCGCTAAAAAGAGCGTGCCGTCGGATTTCGCGTAGTGGAGGCCGAGCCTCGTAAAGTTACGGGCGTCGCGCGGGTACGCTTTCGCGTTGGCCTCGTACCGCCTAACCGCGGCGTTCATGTCGGTCTCTTCGCGCAAGTACGCCCCAAAGTAGGACGCGTCGGCATCCTTAACGTTAGGCAGCTGCGTATAAGCGCTGTAGGCGTCGGCGGCCTTGACCTTATCGCCTGCCTTTTCGTAACAGGCGGCAAGCGGGCGCAGGGTGTTAGCTAAAACCGCCGCAGGCGGATTCGCCGCCCGAACCTTTTCAAAGTAAGAAACAGCCTGCTTGCAATCCCCGTTCCTATTGTATGAATCACCGAGGGCGAAGAGCACGTCTGTCGTTATCTGTTTCGTGTCGGTCACCTTGGAGAGATAGGATATGGCGTCCTTGTACTGCTTGTTGCCGTACTCGTAGAGCCCGACCTTAACCGCGACCTCCTGATCGGCGGGAACCTTGGCTAGGTACTTCTTGTAGTTCTCTATGCCCTCCTTGACCTTGCCGGACTTGGTCACCAAGTCTCCCAGCACCTTGTACTCGGCTGAGGCGTTTTGGTTGAGCACGACGATTTGCTCGTAAGAGACTATCGCGTTGCGGGTGTCGCCCGACGCGGCCTGCGCCTCGGCCAGCTTGACTAAGAGCCCCATATTCTGCTTGTCTATGCCGAGGGCGGCCTGATACATCTTGATGGCGTTTTGGTTGTCGTTGCGCTTCTTGTAGATGTCCCCCGCCGCCGCGTACATGACCGCGTCGGCCTCTTTAAGCGTTATGGCCTTCTGCACGGCCTTGATTATCTCTTCGTCTATCTTCTTATCTATGAGGATAGTGGTGTAATTCTTGTAGATGCCCTTGATGTTCGCGTCGCGCCTGATAGCCTTGCGGTACTCGATGAGCGCGCTCTCCGTGTCCTTGGAGTCGTAGAGCAAATCGGCTAGCTGCGCGATGGCGGCGGCGCTGCTCGAGTCTAACAGCACGTAATTTTTGAGGTAGGTGATGCCGTCTTTCTTGTTGCCCTCTTTGAGCGAAGCCTCGTACAAATTCTTAAACGGCTTGGCGTCGTTCGGCGTGAGCAGCGCGAGCTCCTTGTAGAGCTTGAGCGCGGTTTGGGTATCGCCCTTTGCCATCGCGTAGTCGGCGTGGCGCTGGCGCGACTTGACATCCTTTGGGTCGAGCGCTATAATCTGCGCGTCGGCGGCGGCGAGCTTGTCGGCATCCTTTGTGTTTTCGTAGCAGACGACCAACTTCCTCCAAATGTCGATATCCTTGCCCTTCTTGGAGGCCACGTACTCCAAGTGCGGCGCGGCGGAGGCGTAGGACTTGACGTCGTAGAGGATATCGGATAAAATGACGCGCGATTCAAGCGCGTCGGGGTTGATGTCGATTGCCGACTCCGCGGCGTCGCGGGCGCGCTCCTTGTCGTTGACCCTAATGGCCGCCTTAGCGATGCCCTCGGCGGCCGCCGCGCTCCTCTCCAAGAGAAAGCTCTTCTGATAGTGCCCGATGGCCGCGGGGAAGTTCCCCCCCTTAAACTCGTAGTTGCCGTAGGCAAGGTACAGCCCCGGATGGCTGGGGTTGGCCTTCATGGCGTTCTCGAAGCAGCTCTTGGCCTTGCCGCGCCCGTCCGCGTCGCCTTTCGCGTTGTCGTAGGCGACGCCGAGCATCACCCAAACGTCGGCCGTGCGGTCGTCGGCCGCAATAGCCTCCCCGTGCTTGACCGCGGCGTCAAACTTGCCCTCGCTGATGAGCTTCTCCATCGCCTCGTCGCCAAACGCGCCAAACGCCAGCGATAAAACGAACAGCGCCAAAGCCGCAACGCATTGCCATTGCCTTTTCACCCGATATGCCATTAGACACCCCCTCCTTGCGATAATTTTTATATTATTAATTTATAGTTCTATGACGGTTAACGCCAAAACGCGAAAAATTCCTAAAATAATAATATATATTAATCTACATAACCGCGCGGGGAAAAGTCAAAATTTTAAAAAAATTATTATATTGGGAATTCTTGAAATGGTTTTGGCGTTTGCTATTGCGTCCCGTACCCCATTCAGGGTTGCCGCTAAGCAACGGCGGGGCTGGCCCCGCCCTTACGGCACCAGCGCAAATGCCGCCGGCGCCCCTGCCATATAAACCACGGCGCAGGAGTTGCAGAAAATACATTCCCCCATATAAACCTTTGGCTTTAAAGAAGTTAAAAACTTTATAAGGAGTTAAAGGCATTAACGATAACCCTGCTACATCGTTGGCACTAACCTTTTGATTCCGCCTCTACCGCATCGCCGCCACCGCCCCCCGCCACATCCTCCTCCGCCACCGCCTCCATCCGCGTCGTCTCCACCGCTTTCTGAATCTTCCCGGTCCGCGACAGCGCGACCGCAATCGGCCTTGTCTGCGGGAAATAGGAGAAGATAATCATAGCTATCGCGGTGAGCGGCACGCACATCAGCATGCCGGGGATGCCCCAAATGAGGTTCCACATGGCTAAAGAGAGCAAGATTACCAGCGGGCTCATGTTCAGTTTGTCGCCCATGAACCTCGGCTCGAAGAAGCTGCTTATGGATTGCTGGACGGCGGTCACGCCTATCAGGATGATGCAAAACGGCGCGAGGCTCTCGTACTGCATGAGCGCGAAGAGCGCGGGCAGGACGGTGGCCACTATCGAGCCTACGAACGGGATGTAGTTCAGGGTGAATATTAGAAACGTCCAGAAGCTGGCGAAGTTGAGCCCCACGCTTGCGAATACGATGTAGCTGCCGGCGGCCGTAGCGATGCTCGCGAGGGTTTTGACGCCGATGTAGGTGCGCACGTCGGAGTCTATGCGGGCGATTATGGCCCTTATCTCTTCGCGGTTGCGGGACTTGGGGGTGAGCGCCAAGAACTTGTTGCTGAAACCCCTCTGCTCTAAAAAGAGGAAGAGTATGTAGACGAAGACGAAAGCGCCCTTGCCGATGATGTTCGTAACCTCGCGGGCGGCGACGTGCGCT
>JAIRUL010000186.1 GCA_031254445.1 Chitinispirillales bacterium | reverse complement strand
GGGCTAAACCGCGGCGAAGCCTTAGATTCGTAAGTGTCAACGAGAGTTATTAGCTCCTGCGTGGCCATGTCGTATAAGTACAAATCCGTTTGCCCGTAGGAGATGCCCGTGAAGGCCAGCTTGCCCCCGTCCTTAGACCAGTCGAGCCCGTTTATCGCCGTGAGCGGCAGCCGTATTGCCCTCGCCGTCTTCCCATTGCCCGCGTTTACGACCCGTATCTCGTCCCGCCCGCCCTTTTTGGCGACGAACGCGAGCTCCTTGCCGTCCGGCGACCAGCACAGCGCCCCCGTCATCGGGCGGAAAGACTCGAAAGAGGCTCCGGGGCTGTGCTGGCCGATCACGCGCAGCTCCTTGCCGGCGGTGTCCGCGATAATTATCCGCGCGTAGTCGTGCCTGTCGCTGAAGAAAGCGATCTTCGCCCCGTCGGGCGAAGCCCTCGGGCGCATGTTCATCCGCCCGTAGCCCTTGGCCGTGACGGATTTCCCCTGATCCGCCGGGGCGGCGCGCCGCCCAATCTCCGGCCAATATATGCGGCGCAGCTCGCTTACCCACTCCTTGCCGAGCTCGTCCAGCTTCTTTTTGTATATCCTCTCTATGGAGGCCTCGGCGGCGCGGCTGAGTTTGAACTCTATCAGCATCCTATTGAACAGGCTGTCGCCTCCGGTGCTGAGGAGGTAGTAGAGGAACGACTGCCCGCCCTTGTAGGCCAAGTACCCGTCGAGCATCGGCCCCGGCGGCGGGACGGTAGAGTTTAAGAGCCTGTCCAGCATGAACATGTCCGCCCCGCGGTCCCACCCCGACGACAGCACCTCGGCGAGCCCCTCGTTGAACCAAAGCGGTATCTGCGCCCCCGCCGCGCGGAAGAGGTTGCCGTCGAAGACCACGCCGAAGACGAACGCGTGCACCATTTCGTGGTGCAGCACGTGGCGGAGGTCGGAGAACGACCCGTTGAACGGCACCGCGACGCGGTTCTTGAACATCTCGGTGAACCCGCCCACCTCCTCCGGCAGGAGCTCCGTGACGATGTTCGTCTGCTCGAAGAGCGCCGGGGATTCGTAGACGACGACCGGCACCGGGGCGCTGTGGCGGAACTCGAAGCGGCCGCTTAGGTCGCGGTAGATGCCGTCTAGCCATAGGTAGGAGGCGTCGGGGAGGGCGCCTTGATCCTGATGGCAGTATAGGGTGTAGTGCTGGGAGGATAGGCGTTCCCAGGCCATAGGCTGGTATTGCACCTTATTTTTGCCGAAAGAGAGGGCGGGGGACGGGAGGAGCAGGGTCAATATGAGCATTGGCGCCGGCAATAGTATAGATATGTGTTTTTTTGATTTCATGGTATAAATATAAATGATGGGTTGCGGGTGGGTGTGCGCGGGTGGGCGGCGGCAATCAAAAAGCCAAAGCCTTTAAAGCCGAAAGGCTTAAAGATCAAAAGGTTTTGGCTTTAACGCCGCCCTCTAAAAAATACTATTTTTATCAATTTTAAAAAAAATCTTGCATAATTCCGAAAAACAAGCTAAATTTTATTAATTAGGGGTGGATGCGTTTTGCTATTGACTTGTGTTTGGGCGCGAATTAGATTTATTAGTGGGCTTGCTTTGTCGTGCGGCACAGCCCCCTCGGGTTCGGGGGGGAGTTTTGGGGTTTGCGTCAACCTATACTGAGAGCGGCGGGTGGCGGATATATGGCTATATTTATGAATAAGCGGCGTGTGCGGCTGGTTTGCGTGTTCCTCGCCGTAGCGGCTGTTTGCGCCTCTGCGCAGAAGAGGATTAGCGTCCCCAAGGACTTTCCCACTATCCAAAAAGCGCTTAGCGAGGCGGTTGAGGGCGATACCGTGTATGTGCGCAACGGCGTATACTACGAAAATATCACTATGTCCGACGACGTCGTGCTCATCGGTCAGGACAAGAAGTCGACAATAATCGACGGGCGGCGCAAGGGGCCGGCGGTCACGGGGGCGGACGGGGCGGTTCTCACGGGGTTCACCGTACGCAACGGGCGGACGGGGATTTTGTGCAAGAACACGCGGCCCATCATTACCAACAACATCGTCATAGACAACAAGGGGACGGGCATCCACGCGCTTGTCACGCTGCCCGACATAACGAATAACGTGGTATACAGAAACGAGTGGACGGGCATATTCCTTGAGTCGGTGCGCGGCACCCGCACCTCCATCAGCCACAACGTGATAATGGAAAACGGCTATAGCGGCATCTTCTGCGCGAACCGGACGGAGGTGCTCATCCGCAACAACATCTTATTCGGCAATAAGCAATACGGCGTCTTCGGGGGGCCCGAGGCGCGCAAGAGCCGGCTCATCGGAAACGATATCTACGCCAATAGGCTGCCTTTCAACGACAATATGGACAATCAGACCACGCGCCAGCAGAACATCTCCGTCGATCCGCAGTTCGTGGGCGCGGGCTTCCCGAGGCACAATTACAACATAAAGCCGGGCTCCCCGTGCAGGGGCAAGGGCGAGGAGGGGGCGGACATCGGCCTCTCGGAGAGCGTGGCGGCGGTAACGGCGCTCCCCGAAAAGGAAAAAGCGGCGAGCGAGCTAGACCAGTACTTCGGCCCGTCGACCTCGCAGCCTTCGTATTCGTCGGCGCCCGACTATGGCGGCGGTTCGCCGTCTTACGGCGACGGCGGCGGTTCGTCTTACGGCAGCGGCGGCGGTTCCTACGGCGCGTCGGGTTCAAGCGCGCCGACGCGCATTGCTTCGTCCATGACGCTGCAGGGCGTGAATTTCACCTACGGCGGCGACGAGCTCATGCCCGAGTCGTATCCGGCGTTAGACATGATTTATGAGAGTTTGGCTTATTATCCCAATGTGCGGGTGGAGGTAGCCGGCCACACCGACGAAGCGGGCGACGAGGACGCCAACAAGTCGCTCTCTATGAAGCGGGCGCGGGCGGTGGTCAACTACTTTGTGTCGAAAGGCATCCCGAGGGAGCGCGTTACGGCGCGCGGGTACGGGATGGAGCGCCCGGCGGCGGGGGCGAACAGCAGGATAGAGGTAGTGCCGTTGAGGTAGCGGCGTTGAAATAGCTAAAAATTGAAAACAGTTGACGCCAAGCGCGCAAAATGCCGGCATCAACGGAGGGTTATCTATATATGAAGACAAAGAGAGCGGCTTGTTCGCTGCGTGTTCTGCCTATCGCCTTGCTGCTTTCGGCCGCGCTTGCTTTTGGGCAGAGCGAGGGCGAGGGCGGCTACGACGCGCCTTACTTCCAGGCCGACTTCACGCAGGATCTAAACAGCTGGACATCGGCGCTTGTCAACCCCGCGCTGCTCTATAGGGTGAACCAGATGCACGCCAGCATGGCGTTTTACCGCTGGGGGCTCGACCGCGGCAACATGGGCTATCAGGACTTCACGCTGCTCTATCCGGTGCGCCTCAACCACACCGTGGGTTTAACCGTGCTGCATGCGCGCAACACCATGGACAGGACGAAGATATTAGACACGGGCGCGGTTTCGGGGACGGTTTCTTATCAAGACCTGTGGGTGATCGGAAACTACGGGGTGCGGGTGCTGCCGTGGCTTATGCTCGGCAGCAACGTCAAGCTGCGCACGCAGACGCAGTTTGGGAAGAACGCGATCTCGCAGGTGCCGGGGCTTGATGTCGGCGTATACCTTAACCCGCTAGACCACTACCAGTACGGCGATCTCGGCATAAGCCTAAACGCTCAGGACATCCTGCCTACGCAGACGCCGTGGGAGTTCGACATGGACAACCTCTCCGCCGCCTCCGCTTCCGACCTCATCACGGTGTCGCGCGCGCGGATGGGCCTGCGTTACAGCGGGCTCAACGACAACTTGGTGGCCAGCTTCGAGGTTTTGATAGACAACGCTTTTAGGGATATCTTCGCCGCGCTGCCTTGGAACGAATTTAAGAAAGCGCTGCTCTCCGGCAACACCGGCGATATTCCGACTACAAAAGATATCGCCGGGATGTTCCCGACGGCGTTGCGCTGGGGCTTGCACGTGAAGTATATATTCATACCGCAGATATGGTTCAAGGGCGGCTGGACGAACAACAATATCCCGTACCTCGGCTTCAACTACAACTTCATCTACCCGCTGCCGGAGATGATCAATTACTTAAACATCGACTACAACTTCGGCTACAGCTTCCTAGAGAACTCCGCCAGCATGAACGACGAGCGCGGGCTTGTGATGATGCTGCGCTTATCCGCCGACTTCGGGCGGACGCGCGAACA
>JAIRUL010000238.1 GCA_031254445.1 Chitinispirillales bacterium | reverse complement strand
CGGTGTCTACGTCTATGCGTACGCAGCTCTCCAATTTTTGCGCTACGCCTTTCAGCACCGCGTCGCCGAACGGGTGGCCGTAGTTGTCGTTAAGCTTTTTGAAGAAGTCTATGTCGCCGAGGACGAGCGAGACCGGGTGCCCGTACCGTTTGCTGCCGGCGATTTTGGTAGTAAGAATTTTCTGGAAGTGGCTACGGTTGAAGAGCCCGGTGAGGCCGTCGTGGGTCGCCATAGCGTCCGCCTTGCGGATGAGGAAGATTTTTTCTAGCGCTAATCCGGCGCTTGTGCCTAAGCGCGAGAGCAGGCCGAAGTTAAAGTCTGTGAACGCGTCTTTCGTCCTCGACTCGATAAACATCATTCCAATGCGCTTGTCTATGCCGATGGGGACGGCCATGAATGAGCCGAACTCCCTGTCTTGCGGTTCATCTTCCGAGTAGCGGTACTCGTAGCGTTCTTCATGGAAGTTCCTATAAAAGCCAATGTCGGTGGAGTAGGCGAGGCTCACTAACGATTTAGGGTTGTTGTCGCCAAGCGGGAAGTCTATGTCCTTGAACCACCCCGAATTGTCGCCGATAGCCCGCACAGTCGCCGCATGCATCTTGTCTTCCTCTTTGAGGCTTACGGTGAGCCTGTCGCATGGAACCGCGTCGCGGATGGTTTCGCAGACCTTGTCCATTACCGTATCGAAGTCTAAGTCTTTCCAAAAGTCTTTCTCTATGCTGCTTGTGGCGGCGAGCCGCTGGTAGTCTAAGCTGTGCTCGGTGTTTAGGTAGGCGTAGTAAACGGCCTGGCCCAAGAGTTTGGCGGCGGTTGTTAGAAATGCGAGGTCGTCTTCGCAGTAGGCGTTTGCTTTTGTATTGTCAACTAAAAGTATGCCCCTTGTCTCGCCCACGGCTTCGATAGGGCTTAAGAGAATGGAGCGTATGCTCTCCTCCGGTTCGAAACTGCGCGGTTCGTTGTAGTAGTATAGGGTGGCGTTCTTGTTCGTAAAGCCGGGTTCGTAGAACGGTTGCAGCTCCTTTGTAAGCAGGCTGCCCAAAATGCCGCGGCGGGGGATGATCATCGCTTCTTGGTTGACCAATCTTGTTTTCGAGACGTTGCGCCTGAGGGCGTAGCTGCCGTCGCGCGCCGGAAAGAAGACCGCTATGGTGCAGTAAGGCAGCTTTCCGGCGATAAGCGAGATGAACATGTCGAGCATTTCGTCTACGGCTACCTCGGTCATCTGCCGCTGTTTTTTCCGGTATTCGGAACCGAGCCTTTGGCCTTGCAGGGCGGCGGTTTCTTTCTCTACGGCGGCCTCCGCTTTGCTCTGGAGCGGGTTTGGGGCCTCGCGCGGCTCTGGGTAGCGCTTTGCGCCTTTCGCCCCGCTATGCCCAAAGCTGAAAACGCGCGGGAACAGAGCGGCGAACCCGGCTCCGGCAAACATGCCGCCCAGCGCCTTTGCCGCGCCCGAATCGATAAACATTATTAGTATTCCGGCGAATAGAAAAACCGCGGATAAAACCTTCCCATTGTTGATTTTGCTCATTGGAACCGCGCAATCCTTTCTTAAGCTTTTGCCGCCGCCTTTAAGGCGCCGGCTACAGTGGTCAAAACAAGCTCCCTCTCTAAGGGCTTAGGGATAACCCCCGAGAAGCCCATGTTGAGGAGGCTCTTCGCCGTTACGCTCTCGGCGAACGACGTCACCGCGACTATCGGCACGCGCCTTACGGCCTCGCTCTTAGCCGCGCGGTTGAAGAAGCGTATGCCGTCCATGACCGGCATCGTGATGTCGGTGGTTATGAGGTCGGGCAGCTCCTTCTCCGCCTTAGTAAGCCCCTCAAACCCATTGAGCGCTGTGATGATCTCGTAGTCCTTGTATAGGAACAGCTCCAAAAGGTCGAGCGTCGCGTGATCGTCGTCTACAAGCAGTATCTTTGGCATAGACCCTCCCTAGTTAGCGGCTTTTCTGTAAAGAATGAGCCCTATAAGCAAGAAAATAGCATTGCCGATCCACGCCCCCACGAACACCGGTATATACCCGTTTTGCGCGAAGACGAGGGCGAAGCGGCTGAGTATCCAATACAAAAACGACAAGAGAAGCCCCACGCCGAAGAGCGCCGCGCCGCCCCTGCGCCCCGTGCGCGCCGCGAGCGACAGCCCAAATAGGATGACGATAAAGTTCATGAACGGCAACGCGATCTTAAACTGCAGCTCAGCCATGAACTTTTGCACCTTTTCGCCCCTATGCTTCGCCGCCTCTATGTGGCTTGACAGCTCCCAATAGCTCATAGACTCCTTGGACTTCACCCGCTTCACGAGCTCCAAGGGGACGGATTTCAGCACGCCGTCGGGCAGCTCCTTGAAGCTTGCGGCCGTCATGCCGTCTTCCGTGAACGCGCGCGTCTGCCCGTTCACAAACCGCCACCCCGCGCTGTCATACTCCGCCTCCGCCGCGTCTACGCGCTCCGAGAGCCCTGTTTGCGTGAAAGCGTATCGCCGCACGCCGCGGAAGAACTGCGGGCTCGTGCAGAACTCATTAAAAACATACATAATGTCGGGCGCCGCAAAGTAGAAAAAGTTTCGGCGGTATTCGCGTATGGCCGCAGGCGCCGCGTCGGGCGCCTCCGCCGCGTCGCCTTCCGGCGGCTTCGGTTTGCCGAAATTGCTGTTGAGCAGCGCCCGCTGTTCGTTGGCGCGCGGAATCACCATCTCGCCGCCGTAGAAGACGGCGCCGGAAAGGAGGAGCCCGAGGAACAAGAGCGGCATCGTCAGCTGCCGCACGTTCACCCCCGCCGCCTTCATGGCCGTAAGCTCGCTCGACTTGGCTACCTTGCCCATAGAGAACATCGACGAGAGGAATATCACGATGGGCAGCACGGTCTGGGTGATAAAGGGCAAATAATACCAGTAAAAGAGCACGATTTGGGTAACGGCCGCGTTCTCGAACTTTCGCAGGTTGCTCACATAGTCTATGGTTATGAAAATCACGATGAGCGCGAGCAGAAGCCCGGCCGCGTAGCCCAAGAATATCATGATGAGGTAGGTGGGGAGCGTCCCCATGGCTCTGCTCAACGCTTTGCTCGGAAGCCTGAAGAGCTGCCCTGGGAGGCGGAATGCCCACGTGTTTGAAACGCGTTTGAAAACGGCGGCGCTTTTTCCGAAAAACCCCTTTAGAAACCCGAAGTTGATAGACGTCTCTCGCATCATAAGCGTCATGAGAAGCGCGCCGCACAGCGCTAAGAAGACGTTGCCGGCCCACATGCCCACGGCCGGGGCGATGAGCATCTTGTCGGCCATGTTCTCGCCGGCGATGAGGAAGACCCAGTACATGATGAAGAAAAAAACCGAGTAGCTCGCCCCCACCGCGAGCCCGCCGCGCCGCGCCATTATCCCGAGGGGAGCGCCGATTAGCACGAAAATCAGGCACGCGGCGGGGATGGCGAATTTTTTGTGAACTTCGACCATGTACTGTGCGATGAGGCCGTCGTTGGCTTTCCGGCTGTTTTCTATTTGGTCGAGGCGGTTCTCGTATTGCTTCAGGCGGTTCTGGTTTCTGCGCGTGTTCGTATCTTCCCCAAAACGCTCTTTGAACGCGCTTACCGAATCAAGCGTCTCCCCGCGCTCCGCCGAGAGCAGCCTATTTGACCCCTCCAGCTCCCGCACGTCGTTCATTAATTCGGCGATATTCTTCTCCCTGTCCCCCCGGCTCTCCGAGGAGGTGCGCTCTAAGCGCGAGTCTACGTTTTTTATGTAGACGACCTGCTTTTGGAACTTGGCGACGAAGTAGTCGTTGACGTTCGCGCGCGACGTGCCGTGGGTCTCCCCGTTGAATAGCGAGAGTTCCAGATACTCGCCGTCGCTTGTCATGCGGATGGCGCCGTTTTCGGCGACCGTGACCGTGGGGTCTTGCCCGGGCGCGTCCGTGAAGACGCGGATGCCCTTCAGGTTGCCGCTTAGGGGGTTGACTTCGTCGACGTACATCGCGTAGTCTTGGAAATCTCGAATCAGCACCCCGGGCTCTATGAACGCGGCGGGGCGTTTGCGGGAGATGTCGCCCAAGAGGTTTGCCGCGCGGTGGTTCGCCTCCGGCAGGATTAGGTCGTGGAAGAAGAAGAGCGCCACGGTCACCACCGCCGCCGCGGACATGACCGGCACCACGAGCGCGGACATGCTGCGCCCCGACGCCTTGATGGCCGTGATCTCGTTGTCCCCCGACATGCGCCCGAAAGTCATAAGGGTAGCGGAGAGGATGGCCATTGGGACGCCGAGCGCCAAAATCCACCCTAATTGTATGAGAAACACCTCGAGCACCACTAACGGGTCGATGTTTTTGGAGACAATCCGGTCCAACATCATTATCGCCTGCTGCATGATAAACAGGAAGACGATGATGCTCAGAGAGGCGAAAAACGGGAATATGTGCTCTTTTACGATGTATCGATACAAAAGCATATTTGTCCGGTCCGATTTATTAGTCAATATAAAATAATAAAAACCGTCGGCTAAATGGTTGATTTTGATTGTGACGGAAAATATATTATATAGAATAGACAGCGCTGGCCGGCGTTGGCGTTTGCATAACCTGCGCGGATGGGCTATGCAATTATCAGGGCCGATAACAAAATATACCGGAGTGATGCCAGAATGACAAAACCGACATTTGTACCCATGAACCCCAAGAGCGCGTTTTTGTGCGCTTTAGCCGTGCTCTTTTTGGCCTCTTCCTGCGCCGCGCGCGCTAAACGCGGCAGCGCCGAGAGCGAGGCGATACTGCCGCAGATAGACGTCATAAAGGTCAAGGAGAGCGCCGACGAGGCGCTGCGCACCGCAAACGACCTCAAGCGCGAAAACGAGGCGCTCTCCGCGAAGCTGACGGAGTTGGACAACCGCCTCTTGCTTTTGTCCGAAGAGGTGTCGCAAGTCTCCTCCGCCAAAATCGAGGAGTTAGAAACGCGCATGGCGCTTCTCACAGAAGCCTACAAAGACATCTTCGTAAAGCTGCACGCCCTAGAGCTGATAGTGCGCCCCGCGCCCAAGCCGACGCCGCCGCCCAACAAGGCCACTTTCACCACCACAGCGGACGGGCTGATACTAGCGTCGCCGGAGTACGACATGTACCAAACCGGCCTGCGCCTATACAACAACCGCAGCTACGAAAAAGCGCTGGCCATGTTCATCGACTGCCTGTCAAAATTCCCCAGCGGCGAGTACCGCGACCGCGCGCAGTTCTGGATAGGGGAGACCAACTACCAGTTAGGCAGGATGGAGGCGGCGATTGAGGCGTACCGAAAAGTCCTAAACTACCAAAACTCCTCCAAGGCCGACGCCGCCCAATTCCAAATAGCGCTTGCGCACCAAAAACTCGGCCAAACGGAGAGGGCGAGGGCGGAATTCAGAAGGCTTATTGAGAGGTATCCGGCGAGCAGCTATGTGGAGAGGTCGAAGAAATATTTGGAGGATCTGAAATAAAGTCAAATTCTTTTAAATTCTTTTTTCAGACGAAGCCTAACGTCAAAGTCTTTTTAAAAT
>JAIRUL010000083.1 GCA_031254445.1 Chitinispirillales bacterium | reverse complement strand
GGTGGGTATTTCGGTTCAGGATATCTAAGGCGAAAGACAACCTCGCCGCCATAAAAAAAATGATAAAAGAAGCAATATAAACCATTGGCGCGGGGCAACCCGCGCCAAGAAAGGAAACTGATATGAACAAGCAACTAATGACTGACAAGGCAGGGCGGGTAATCGAGCGCGGCGACGTGGTTCGCATAGTCGGCGCGTACACTAAGCGCGACAATGGGCTATATCGCGTCGCGAGCGCGCCGGGCGATGCTAACTATACCGGCAACGACTACACGCTTCGCAGGATTAACCTCAATGGAAGCGACAGCGAGGGGACGTATACCACCAAGGCTTGGCCGCTCCGCAGCTATCGAAGCGACCGCCGCGAAGCTCGCAATGCTAATGCGCACGATAGCAAGTGCGCCGTAATCGAGATTGAGCGCAAGGGTCGCGAGTATCGCATCGCGGCGGTAGCAGACTACTTTCCCCAAGCGTCGATTAGCGCCGTCGTTCGGGCGCATAGCAAGTACGACGCAGAGAATGTGGCGGGGGCGATGATTACGATCGCATATCGCGAAGAGGCTTGGCGCGGGTATACGGTGACGGTGGAGCCTGTTGACCCCGCCGCCGAGCCGGAACCGATAAAGCCCAAGTACGACACAGCCGCCGAACCCGCTATAAAATTCGCGTGGAACGGAATTAAAATCAACGGCAAGCTATACAAAGGCAAGTGGTATATGTTTGGGGACAGCGGCATAGGCGCAATAACTTACTACGCAGATAGCTATATAAGACTACCGGTAGCAGGGACTGGATTGCCTATTGTCAATCGGTCGGATAGCATGACGGATTACTATGAGACAGACCGCATGAGCATTCCCATGACTCATAAGCGGTACGCAGACGCTAAAGCGGCGTTTGCGGCGGCGGCAATTCACGCGGCGAAGCGTACGATTGCGTGGATGGAGAAACACCTCGCGAGCGGTCGCGTCAGATGTCCATCCGAGTATAAAATGGAAATCAATAGAGCGCGCGCCAAGCTAGCAGAGATGGAAGCGGCATAATCAATATTGGAAGCCATAACACCAACGGAGTGGCTGAGACTGCCACCGAAAAAGGAGGCAAAAATGAAACGGTATAAATACCGCCTTGATAGCTTTTTTGTGGATTGGCAAATCGAGGCGGCGGCAGCGGCGGTAGGGTTAAAGCTAGAAGAAGATTGCGGCGGTTACTACGTTATAGTAACGAAAAAAGCCATAGAAAGATATCACCGGCTTGGGGGCGTATGGGATGGCGAAAAATTAAATATTGCCAAAAGCTGCGAGCGGGGGTTAGCGATATTCGCCGCCGATATTGCGGAGCAAGAAAAAGAAAACGGTCAACAATTAACCTTGGCTTTATAAGGCCAAAAAAAGGAGGCAGGAAAATGGTAACCGTA
The DNA here is from genome assembly GCA_031254445.1 of Chitinispirillales bacterium. Lineage (GTDB taxonomy): Bacteria > Fibrobacterota > Chitinivibrionia > Chitinivibrionales > Chitinispirillaceae > GUT77. The sequence goes on along the minus strand of JAIRUL010000083.1, from coordinate 7,548 downwards.
AACCACGAAGAATCGGCTATGATGTACGCAGCGGCTAAGTTTTGCGCTATGCCGGAGGATAGCCTAACCGTTGACGAATTCTTAAAAACGATTCGCAACGCATGGCCGCGCAGCGGTCCGTACGACGGCGACAGGGCCCTGCCGATAACATCGGCAGGGGCGAAGCTCGTATACAGCGGGCTAGTAATCTATTCGCAAATGCTTATAGCGCCTAAGATGCTACTTGACCGCATCAGGGACGCACTATTATCTATTGCGGACTGTGATTAGGCGTCGCGTAGGGCGTGGGGGATTCTGAACACTAAACAAGGGGCCGAAAGACCCCGGAAAGGCAGTGTAATATGGCAGGTAGGCAGATCAATAGGGCCGCGATAACGCGGGAGGACATTGACTATTTGCGCCTTATCGAGGGAGAGACGATCCGCGTGCGTCGTCGCGGTATCGTTGAGTACTTGTTTGAGCGCAATGGCAGTAAGGACTATTGGGGGATCTATGGGGTATTAGATGGGTCCGGGCTTACGTATGAGGCGGGGGAGGTTTTTTGCGGATAATGCGCTGTCAAAATTTTTTAAAAGATAATTAAAAAAATATTTGCGCCGTGTCGCGCCGGGTATTATATTATAGAGTATTCGCAGTTAGTGGTGTAAACCACAAATAAGCTGTGAATTGGTTTCATCTAATTTCTACTATTGTAGATTGGGTCAAATCGACCCGCCCTGCCCCCGAACATTAGAGTTTGGGGGCTTTTTTATTCCTTTTTCCGTCCCCGCCCGATGTACGCCCCAAGCAGATCGGGTGGTTGCTCAGTTACCCATATGTTACTCATGGCAGATATTTGACTGGCGGGCGAAAATTGAAAAATTGAAAAAATGCTAATAAAACAGCGTTTTTTAAGAACTAATAAAGAACTTGAAAGCGGACAAATATTCTCCGTGGAATATGAAGTGGAGGTGGAATCGCAGCTACCGTAGAATCTACATTCAGCGCTATGTCGCTATTTACCGTGTCGATGAAAAAGCCAATACTGTCCGCATATACAGAATCTTTCACGGGAGCCGCAATTTTAAGCATGGTATGGATGTTGAGCTTATGGAGAGGCGGGCGGAGTATCAACCCCTCGCCCCACAATCTCCACCGCTAACGGCGCGAGCCGCCGCGCGATGCTCTCAAGCGACGCCCGCGTAGCCACGCCCAGCGTCCCGCAGGTTCCTGGCCTGTCAAGGCTGTTCAGTTGTACGCGCGTAGGGTTTATCTTGGCGATGGTTTCCTTAAAGAGCGCGATTTCGCTCTCCGCGTCGTTGATTCCGGGCGCGATGAAGACTTCGAGCCACATTTGCCCCCTGTATTCGGCGGCCAGCGCCATTAGCCCTTTGATGATTCCCTCGCAGTCAATTCCGGCGGCGGGCGCGTTGATTTTGCGGAAGACATCGTCTGAAACCGCGTCGAGCGAGGGGAGTATGAGGTCGCACGGGAGGATTTCTTTTCGCAGGGCGCTATCGGCCAGGAGCGTGCTGTTGGTAAGCAGCGCTAATTTTTGCGAGGGCCGCTGTTCTTTTAGGCGCGCGATAATTTTCCCTAGCCCGCTGTGGAGCGTGGGTTCGCCGCTGCCGCCGAAGGTAACGTAGTCGGGCGGGGCGGCGCACCCTGACAGGTAGCCGTCGATTTCCGCGATGACGGCGTCGGTGTTTATGTATTCGCGCCGTTCTGTGGTAAGCGCGGTGGTCGCGCCGCATTCGCAGTAGGCGCAGTCGAGCGAGCAGGTCTTGTGCGGCACCATATCGACGCCGAGAGAGTTGCCGAGGCGCCGCGAGCGTATGGGGCCGTAGACGTGGTTGTATTTTGGGGCGGGGCGGTACTCCGCATTTTTCTCCATAAGTTCAATATCCTCCCCACGGCTGAAATCACGCTTTGAGTGAAGGATTCTGCGTATGTGGATAGTATCAGTGTCTTCATCGACTATATAAATAACCACATAATCACGAACATAGATCCTGCAGTAACCGGATTTGCCTCCCCACTTCTTGTGCCACGGAGAAAATGAGAGGCTCTCAAGCGCTTTATTAAACTCTTTTATAAATTTTTTTGGCGTACGGGTGTAAAATTGCGATAAGTACGCCTTAATCATTGATAAGTCGCGTTTGGCTTTGGGCGTAAGCTCGATTTTAAACATCGTCATCATCGTCATCGTATTCCCCGAAAATCTCCGCCATAACTATCCTATAATCAGTCCCCTCGCCCGGATCAGGGTCGTCTGCAATATCCACAAGCACTCTTTGCACCTTAACGAGGTCAAAATCTGCGTCTGCCAAAAGGTCTTCTGCGGTGCGCGTCTCAAAGTACTTGGAAGCGAACATATCCACGGCCTCTTGCAAGTGGCGGCGTTGCTCCTCGGGGTCGCCCATCCTTGCCGCCTCGACCACCATCTTGTCGATGTACGCTAGGTCCTTCTCTTCGTACCTCATAAGCCCGCGGATTAGCCACGGATTGGCTTCGATTGGTTTGGTTTCGGTTGCGGTTACCATGTTATATACCTTTCTTTTGGGGGAGGGGTTATCAGCCACTCTAATAAATATACTTTATCGCAGGGTGGTATTTGATGATTTTTTTGGTGATGGGCAGGCTTTTCCAGCTCGCCGTGCAGTAATCTGTCCGTCGCATTATAGCCTTTGCCGGCGATTTTGGCTTTTTGGCTTTTCGCTTGCGCGGCAAAAGCGCAGATATTATTTTATATGAAAATGGTAGTAGATGCTATGGGCGTTGCGTGTAAGTACCATCATTTGGGAGACGGCAGATGAGGCTTGTTTTCGGGGTTACGCTCGCGCTGTGCGTTGTGTGCGGCGGCGTGTTTGCGCAGGAGAGGGGCGCGGCGGAGCCTCTTCCCAAAAAGGTCGCCGTGTACATGAGCGGCAAGAACCAGACCGGCGCGCAGAGCGAGATAGTGGCGTTTGCCCTTACCGACGCGTTAAGCGAGAGCCGTAGTTTTATCGCGACTGAGCGGACAAAGGATTTTTTGAGCACTATCGCAAAAGAGGGCCTTTACCAGTTTTCCGGAGCGGCGGACAACTCGCAGATTGCGGAGCTCGGCAAAAAATCCGGCGTGAACTATGTATGCGCGGCGGAGCTGATACACCTTTCGGATATTTTCAAGGGTTCCGAGGAGTTCCTGCTGGCTGTCCGCTTGATAAGCGCGGAGGGGGCGGCCATTGTGGGTTCCGCTTACAGGGTCGCGGTTTTGAAAACCAGCGCCGATTTGCTCTCCGCGTCGCAGGGGCTCGCCAAAGAGCTCGTAGGCAATTTTGAAAAGAGGGACGACGCGACCGCCCAAATGGAGAAGGCCGCCATATACTTAGCGGGCGGCGTTGAAGACGGCGTAGGCAGGGTTTTGCAGCTGCTATTGATAAATACGGCGTCAAAGAGCGATAGGTACGCGGTCTCCGAAAGAACCGGCTCGTTCCTTGAGGCGCTTTCAAGGGATTCCAAGCAGCGGCATTCCGACGCGGTAGACGACCGGCAGCTGGCTAAACTCGGCGCGCAGGCTGGCGTTAAATATGTTATCGCCGTAAGGATCGCCTCCTCGGAAGTTATCAACATTAGGATGATTGACGCGGCAAGCGGCAACATCGCAAAGTCGGCGTCGGGCATGATAGACATTTACAACACCGCGAGCATAGAGCTCTCGGCGTCGGAGCTTATCGCTAAGTTTTTAGGGATAGACGTCCCCCGGACGGTGGCCGCAAGCAAAAAAAACGCGCCGGCACGGCAGCCGGCCGATTCCGCCAAAACAGCGGCAGCGAAGCCTACGGATGAGCAACCGCGTCAAACGCAAGCGCCGAAAGAGCCGTCGGCCACGGCCAAAAAGCCGCGGCAGGCGGCGGCAGAAAGAGGGCGGAAAGCCGTTCCCGCAGAACAATCGGCGGACACCGGAGAGCAGCGGCAACCTTTAGATTCGCGGCGGTCAAGCGAGCCGTCCGCAAAATTCGGCGCGGCGCTCTCTTGCGGCGACGACTTTGTAGACGATGCTTATTTTGTAGGGGTAGGCGTCGCATACATTCGCCCAATTGCCAAAAATATATCGTTCGCTCCGCAGGCCAAGCTTTTGGTCGGCAGCTACGCCAACAAGGCTCTTTCGTTTTCCGGCGTGAATCTCCCTCTGCTTGCCCAATTCAAGATAGACCCGTGGCGGCAAGTATCGCTCTTTGCGGAGGGCGGCGTCGGGGTCGATTGGCGTATTGATACCGAAAAGAACACTGTTTTTAACTACGGGCTTACAGCCGGCGCCGGCGCGGCCTTTGATATCGGAATACCCGCGGTATACTTAGACGCAATAAGGGTAAGCTATGGCACCGAGTATACGTCATTTGCGGCCGGCCTGCGCGCTATGTTTAATTTTTAATACGGTTTTAAGCTAAAACAAAGTCTTTAAATCTTTTGGCTTTAAGGCGCTGATAATTAATTATATTATACCTTATGATTTTTTGCAACCACAACCAGCGGCGCCCCCAACCTATCAAGGTGATCAAAATTGACCTCCGCCCATGACCGCCCTTTCGGCAGGCTTGAGCTGCTCGTGGGTTCCGGATGCCTAAGGGCGCTGGCGGATGCCCGTGTCGCCGTGTTTGGCGTCGGCGGCGTCGGGAGCTGGTGCGCCGAGGGGCTTGTGCGGTCTGGTATCGGCAGGTTGGCCATTGTCGATTCGGACGACGTGAGCGCGTCGAACATCAACCGCCAGCTGCCCGCGACGCCGGCGACCGTCGGGAGGCCGAAAGTTGAGGCGATGGGGGAGCGGTTGCGCGAGATAAACCCGGCTGCGGAGATTGCCGCGCTGCGGCGGGTTTATAATTGGGAGACTAAGGGCGAGTTTGATTTGAGCGGGTACGATTACGTTATCGACGCGATAGATAGTTTGTCGAGCAAGGTAGAGTTGATAATCAACGCCGCTGCGGCTGGCGCGACCGTCTTCTCGGCGCTTGGGGCGGCATGCAAGGTCGACCCCGCGCGAATGCGGGTTAGCTCTATCTGGGAGTCGGAGAGGTGCAAGCTGGGGAGGTTTGTGCGGAAGAGGCTGAGGCGGAGGGGGTTTAAGGGGGATTTTTTGTGCGTTTGGAGCGACGAGCAAAAATTTGGCTGCGGGGTTGACGGAGATGATGTTGATGATGATTGCATTGATGACGATGGCATCGATAGCAATGATAATAACATCGCCGCAGCGGGTAATAACATTGCCGCCGATAATAACGCCATCGTCAATGATAACAACCGTACAACCAATAAAACAATAAACGGTTCGTTAGTCTGCGTAACCGGCGTCTTCGGCTTTACGCTGTCCGGCCTTGTCGTTCAGGACGTTATCAATAAAACAAAAACGGAGTGATTGGGCAATGAAGGTTAAAATCAAAGATTTGGAATTAGGGGAAGCCCCGCGAGTAGTCGGCATTATCGACGCTCCGATGGCTCCCGCGCGGCTTCAAGCGTTTGTTGGCCGCGGCGTTGACATTTTTGAAATCCGCGCGGACTTGTTCAACAAACCGATTGATAGCGTAATAGACTATATCAAAAAAATTAAACGGTCGATGCACACCCCTCTGATAGGAACGGTTAGAGAGACTGATTTCAACCGCGCAAATAGGGCGGAGTGGCTGGTATCATTGGCAAAATATGTCGACATCATCGACATAGAACTCGGTATGCCAAAATGGCGCAAAGTTGTTGACGGAATTGCCGATTCCGCGGTAGTAATGGTATCGGAGCATGATTTCAACGCTACGCCTGACGCCGCGGGGCTTGGCGCTATTGTCAAGCGGGCGATAGCTCAAGGCGCGCGTATTGTTAAGATTGCGGCGACGGCTAAATGCCCCGCCGACGTCACGCGGCTTCTGAGATTTACCGAGGATTGCGAGACGCCCCTTGTTGCTATGGCGATGGGCGACATCGGCAAAATCAGCCGAGTAATCGCTCCGATGTTCGGCTCTTTGTTCGTGTACGGGTATCTGCGGAAGCCGCTTGTCCCCGGGCAATTATCGGCGTTAAAGATTATCGGCGCGTTGCGTGAATACTGTATGTAGCGTAGATGTCGACGGCGGCTATCTCCTAAACCGTAGCGTCGGCGTAGTCTTCATCTTGGACGGGCTGAAGTAGTCTACGACCGGTATCGTACCCCAGTTATCGAAACTGTATCCTATCGAAAATGCGAACCGGTGCCCTCCGAGCGTGACTTCGCGGTTGTCAACAAAAATTTCCCGCGACGCCTTGTCCGCCCCGTAGTCCCATCTGAAGCCCACGCAGAGCGGGTAGTTGTTGAACGATATCGCTTCGAGCCGCAGCTCCGCGCCGTAGCCGAAAAGCCAGTCTTTCCTGTCTAATTTTAGCGCGTCGGCAGGGTCGTCGAACCCGGCGCCGGCGCTGAAGTTCAGCGCGCCGTAAAGCATGTCGAAGTAGAGGAATCCCAATTTTTTGTCGATGGATCCCGGCCACAGCGGGAATCTATACGACAGCTGTCCAGCCAAGATCGCTTTTCCGGTAACAAGCACAGTGTCGTATTTCATCATTGCGGTATCGCCGCTAAACTCATCAACCTTTATTTTTTCGTCTTTATAGTAGAACGTGTACCCGGGAACCTGCGCCGCCGGAAGGTAAAACGACGGAATGTCGTGGTTGTCAATCGTCTTTAGCAGCGAGCCGGAGAGCGATAGGTGAAAATCGTGTTTCGGGTAAATCGGCGAGTTCATGCCGAGAAGCAAGCGGCCGTCGACTAAATGGAAAAGGTAGGCGTCGTGCTGCTCTTTCGGTATTGGCGACCCTTCTTCGTATACGAAGCTGTTTTCTTCTTTTAGCGAATACTGCTGCCATAGGCTGTATTGCAGTTTCCCCGCGATACCCTTGGGGGAGATGTTGGAGCGCGAGTCTCTCGCCATAGCGCTGAACCACGACATAGCCCCTATCCTATAGCCTTTGCTCAAATTGTATGAAAAGATGCCCGCGTCGTACGCTTCTTCCAAATCAAGCGCGACGCCGTAGCGGTCCAAACCGAAAAATAGGTGGCCGTAAAGCCCATCGGCGATGGGGCGCGATGCGCCAAGGAGCAAGTTCGTTAACTGGATTTTGTACGGCAGCACCATCATAGTGTCTTCCGATTCCTCGAAGAACCAGTCCTCTCCTGCGATTCCGCGTACTGTTACCTCGCCGTCTATCGTCACGGGGAGGGTTTTTGACGAACCGAAGAATCCGGCGTCGTAACTGGCGTAAGGGCTTATGAGCCCCTTGTTGAAATCGATAAAACTGAAAATCCTTTTCAAGTCAACAAGCAAAAGCGCTCCAAACTCGTTGCCGATGTCGCCCCACGCGAGCGGATCCATAAAGTTTACGGCCACGCCGCCCTTTACGTGCGTGATGCCTTTGTTTTCATCGTTATCGCTTGTAACCAACTGCTCCGCAATCAGCGTGGGGACGATTAGCATTTGCTTGGGGAAATGCGAGTATTTTAACCGGTTCGACAGCGGGGTAGAGTAGCGCGGCGCCTCTTTTTCCAAGCGCGGCGTTATTGCGTCGTAT